>QHXA01000204.1:426-6369 GCA_003222755.1 Acidobacteriota bacterium | reverse complement strand
CGCCGGTTCCCGCCAGCATCTGCCGCAGCAGCACGACCTGCGCTCGAAACGGCGACACGACCCCGATCGATTCGGCGTGAATTCCATGAATGCGCGTAAACGACCGAACCAGATCGACGACCGCCCGCGCTTCTTCTAGATTGGAACGGCCATCGCGCTCGCTTTCGACTGGAATGAAAACTACGGGCGCACCATCCGGCCGATCGGGTGGAGTGCGGTCCTGCGCGGTGATGCCTGCTCTTAACCGCCCTTCATAGAAAAGGCGATTCGAGACATTCATGATCTCCGGATGCATGCGGTACTGCATTTCCAGCAGCGTCACGTTTGCAGTGTCTCGCTTGATCCGCTCAAACATCGAATGCGCCAACGCTCGCGTGCGCACCACGGGCGGAAGCTGGCGATCATCACCGATCAGGACGAAACGGCGAGCGCGCAAGATCAGGCCAAGCGTGAGAGGTTCCGTGAGTTGGCCGGCTTCATCAACGATCGACATCTCGAATGCGCGCGTGCGCAAGTACGGAATCGTGGAGGCGCGATGCGCGGTTGCGGCAACGATTCGCGTCCGCTGAAGCGCATCTCTGGTGGCTTGAACAGTTCCATGCCTCACTGCGAGATCGTCCGTGAAAAAATTCGTAGGATCGCCGCCGATCTTTCGGACAAGCTCCGGCGAATCAGCGGAACGGCCAACGCGGAGGAACTGCGTTGTGGGATCGTGATCGAGCAGCGCAATGAGCATCTTGTCCACAGCCGTATTCGTAAATGCGCCGAGAAGCACTGGCCCGACAACGCGCTGCACGATTTCGGGGATCACCTTCGTTTTGCCGGTGCCCGGCGGTCCCCAGATGAGGTGGAAGACGGAACAGTTTACGGCGCGGTGGATGGCCTCTTGTTGGCTGGCATTCAATGCGGGAATTTCAGGACAGAGGGAAAATGGGGTCTGACCCCCGTCAGACCCCATTTTCTCTCCGTCCTGAAATTCCCGCGTTTCCAGGATCGCACGCTTCTTCTCATCCATCGGAGAGACCAGGAAATCATAGAGCGCGGTATGACTCGCTTCCGCAGTGACGTCGCGGGGGAACCGATCCAAAATCCATGACTGGCCTTCAAAGACACGGCCATCCAGGTTCTTCAACGGAATGGAAACCCGTATACGCCGCGGTTCGATCTCCCGCACGTGGCCATGATACGTCGCGGTGCTCGAGATGCGCCCGGCATGAATCAGCACACCATCGCCGAGTTCCAGGTCGGAGGTGTTCTCCTCAAACTCAAACGTGAACGGTTCAGCCTCCGGAACAATCCTTGCTCCGCAGATTGCCCGGAAATTGTTCACGCGAAATTGCAGCCGGCTGTCATCCAGCAAATCGGCGAGGTCTTGGTCTGCATACCACCGCTCCCGTTCAACGAGCCGCGTGAACTTTCGGAAATATTGCAACTCGGTAGTCTCCGTGGCGGCAGGCCTGTCACCGAATAGATCGGACGAATCCTTGCAGCGATTTCTCGTCCATGACGGGCAGCTCTTACAGACTTCCTCATTGAAGCCCTCGTACCTCTGGGCGAGGTGCGCGGGATGACGGCCGAGACCGTACTGAATCGCTATCAACTTGTTTCGCGCGTCGAGAACCTGAAAGAAGTCTGTCATCACGCGCAGCGGGGCAAAGGATCCGTCGATCGACGACAATAACCGACTGGTAATCTCGACATTCTGGCCGTCGCTGCGTTGCCAGCGGCGGATCAGATCCGACAGTAGCAATCGATATATAAAGAGCTGCGCGTGATCTTCAGGCCGAATACGGGCTCCGGTTTTCAGTTCGAGGATCTCGAGCCGGCTGCCTTCGCGGAAAACGGCATCGATCCGGCCCTGAATACCGATCGTGGCGGAATATCGTTTCAACTCTAGCTGCGTATGCTCCAGCAGGTGCGGGTTGCGATCGATGAATTCCTTCAAGGCTCCCATGTGCCGAAGTACATCGGCACGAAACGCATTTTCATCGAAGAACTCATCCGTCACGGACGCGAGCGGCAGAAGAAAACCGGGAACGACTGAGCGATATGCGGACTCGATATCACTCTCGGTCGTCATCCTGCCTTCGAGCATGCGATCGAATAACGCATGGACGAGTTGCCCTTTCAGGGTATGAACCGTCACGTCGCCTTTGCCGCGACGAATTTGATCCAGCTGAGGCTTGGCGCAGTGAAGGCTGCGCGCGATCGACGTCGCGTTAACCTGCCGCATGGGTTCCAAGACGATGAAGGTGTCGGGGCATGCGTCGCAAACACGATCATCGACGGGCATGAGGTTGTATGCGGCGATCGACGCATGAATCCACACATGCGGCACGAGAAAACATGCCGTGCGATTTTGATCCGATCGGATGCGAATCCGGATTTCCTGATCGCGCAGCGGTCCTGACGTGACGAGTGCTTCGATGGAAGATTCCCAAATGTCGCCTTCGGTTTTCTTCGGATACCGCAACTCCAACACTCTCGCCTCGGGCAAAACAACGCGGCTCGCAGCGTCTCGCTTGGGCTCCAGAATGGGTGGATTGCGCTCCAGCAGCGCGTTCAGGCTGGCAAGAACTTCATCCAGCGTCTCGTATTCGTTACGCAACGCGCGCAGCGCCACTTGTGCCAGGTATCGGGAAGCGAAATACGGTGGACCGATCAGAGCAAGGGGGTCGTTGAGGAACTCGTCTCGCTGCAGCTGGGTCCCGGAAAGAACATGCAGCAAATGAGCGCCGGCGCCCGTTACGGTCGCCGGCGCAGACTCCAATAAATTCTCGATAAGCGCGTTCACCGAGACCATGGCGGTCGAACTTTACCAATTGCAGGGGCCAACTCCGGTCCGGGGGGATGTCGATTTTGCGCACGCCGGAGGCGGTTCAGGAAATTAGCCGGGGGTTAAGCGAGCGGGAGCGAGCGCAACCACCGGTGGTCTGAACCAAACACACCCGCACCCTTCCAGGGTGCGCATTCCACCAGCGTGGTTATTCCGGGAGTACGCGCACAAAAAACCTGCGCGTACCCCTGGCTAATTTCTTACCACCGCTCCGCGGTGCGAAATGTCCAAACTCCAGAACGCGGGCTAAATCGCGCGACTACATACTCGTCGAACCTTTTTCCAGGTCGTCTAGACGCTTTGATTGGTGGGCGAAGAGCCGCATAGCCATCTTCATAAGGTCTCTCATGCTCTCGGAGCGTTTTTTCTCGATAGTCTTAATCTTCTTCGCCTGTTTGCCGGTCGCTGCGGTGGCCCTTCGACTCTCCCTCATTGCTTGCATGCTCAGTTTTGCGGCTTGCTGAACTGTAGCAGCCGCTCTGCCAAGTTTGTCTTCAGTTTGATCCAGCTTCTCTTGAAGTTGATCCAGCTTCTGTTGAAGTCGATCCAGCTTCTCTTGAAATTGCTCCTGCCAGCGGTCGTTTTTCTCTTCCCAAAGATCCATACGGACAAACGCATCGGCGTTGCTGCGCAAAATGAAATCCATCGTGCGTTGAATTTCCTGTGGAGTCATGAAGGATTTGCCTCTCTTCATAAGGGGCGGGCCACGCAAGCGGAGCCTATCGGGAGACTTGAATCCGGCCATCCAGCCGGGGCGCAATAGTTCCGAGGCGGGCGATGTGTTCGGCGAAGGCATCACGCATCAAGATGCCGGTATCTTCAACATCAATGCCTTCGGCAAACTCGGTGTAGCCGTCGCCGCCCATCAGAAGAAAGTCATTCGTGGTGACGGAATAGAAATCCTTGTCCCGGATCGGGGTTCCGTCTTCCAAGCGCGCGGAGACGAGCCGCTTTCCTTCCGGCTTCGTCACATCGAGCTTCACTCGAACGCCGCTGAGACTCATAACGGTACGGCCGAGAATGCGCTTGATCTGAGCGCCGCTGAGTCTCATGGTCACCAGAGTGTTTTCGAAGGGCAGGACTTCAAAAACTGTGCGGCTCGTGATCGGACCTTTCCGAATCCCAGCCTGCGGATCTGCTGCGTTGATCAATGCGATAGCGGTCCCGGTTTTCGCGCGCACTGCATCTGCCAGGAGATTTCCAATGTGCGACTCTTGCGCGGTTGAGCGCGAAAGATCGCCGACGGCGTGGCCGAGGACTTGCTGCAGCATCTCGTTCAGTTTCGCTTCATAAGGCTCCAGCAGCTTGGCAATCGCCGGATCGGGCTGAACACCTTCGAGCGGGACCAGACGGCTTTCGATTCGACTCAATTTGTTGTCATTGAACGTCAGGTCAAGCCTACCCACGTACTTCCCGAATTTGCCGGCACTCACGATGGTTGTCTGGCCGATGCGAACCGGAAGCTCCGCATCGTCATGCGCCCCAATGATCAGCCGGACTTCCGGGAAACCGCGCGCCAGGCGTTGTTCCTCAGCGCGGGTGACGTTCGTTAGAAGGACGATGCAATCGGCACGATCGCGGACCCGAGGCAAAACAGCCTCGAGAGTCCTCGCGGCATCCGCCACATCCACATACTTTACATTCTGCGGATGTCCCGTGCGCGTCAGTTCCTCGCTGGTGAGACCGATCACGGCAATTCGAACGTCTTGCGCGTTAAAGATCCCGGCCACCTGGAGCTCGCTGATCGGGGAGTCCGCGTTTGCGGATAATAACGGGAAGTTCGCTTCGCGCGCTCGTTCTGCCAGTGCATGGATGCCGAATCTGAATTCGTTGGCACCGACAGCCGCCGCATCGTAACCGATGCCATTCATCACCTGAATGACGGGCGCGCCGAGGAACATGTCCGAAATCAAGGTTCCGGAAAACATCCCTCCGGCATCCAGCATCAGATCCGGTTTCATCTGCCGCACAATCGTGGCCAGCCGCGCGCTGCCGGCAGCCTCTGGCCCAGGGAGCACATGGCCACGAATGTCGTTGGTGTGCATGATGACGACGTGTATCTCCGTCGCGCCGTGCAGTGCGGCGGCAATGGCCACGAGAATGAGAAGGACTCGAATCGAAGCTGAAGTCATTATTCGCAATTGTATCTTAAAGGGCTAATTCGGGGTCAGACGTCTAAAACACACAAATTCGCCCACTCAAGGGGCAGGCTGCCGAATTTCAGCACGCGAATTTGGGTGTTTTAGACGTCTGACCCCGAATTAGCCCTTTCGCGCGGACTTTGTCTTCTTCCCGGATTTTAACGTCGTATCGACTTCTTTGCGATGGCGGATGATAATGGCATCGAGTTTTTGCTGAACCTCCCGCAACAGGCGCGGGGGGTCCACGCCGGGGAAGTTCCGGTCCACGTGCTCATCAACAATCTCGACGAGCGCCAGAATCTCAGCCATGGATAAGTCGGGCTTCATTTTGTAAACGCGTCCAAGTGTACTACGGTACTATGGTTTTGAGAGGTGCTTATGAAGAGCAAAACCGTTCTCAGTTCTTTGGCGGCCGTTCTCCTGTTAGCTGCCTCCCCGGCTGTGGGGTTGGCGCAGCATGCAGGTTTCCGCATTGGAATCGCGCAGGCTCCGGTTGCATTTTTACCGACGCAAGCCCCAGCCGTTGCCGTGCGCAGCACATTTGTCGGGACACCGACGCTAATCGTCCCGGGTCTTCCGGCGATCGCTCCTTTACAGCTATTCCCAAGCTTTCCGACAGTGATCGCTCCCAATTACGTCCTCGTTCCGGGACAAACGATCTTGCCGGGCCCTATCGTAAATCCGTCCCCGACGGTTTTCTTTCCGGCGAATCCGTTCCAGCCAGGCCTGCCATTCGTCCAGCCTGTACGCCCGGTGCCGCCGCTTGTAGGTACGCCTCGAGCCGAGGTGCTCCGCCAGTTCGGACAACCATCGGTAACGGTTATCACAAGCACAGGTGAAACACTCTTCTTTACGGGCGGCGTTACGGTGATCATTCAGAATGGCCAAGTTGCCGGCCCAAGGTGAAATTGTCAATTGCCGGCGATGTCCACGACTGGTTCAATATCGCGAAACTGTCGCGCTCAC
>QHXA01000204.1:0-420 GCA_003222755.1 Acidobacteriota bacterium | reverse complement strand
TTAAACGGTTTCGCGACTGGCAATATTGGGGGCGGCCGGTACCCAGTTTCGGACCCGTTGAGGCGCGGCTTCTGGTTATCGGCCTGGCTCCCGCAGCTCACGGCGGAAACCGCACAGGACGAATCTTCACCGGCGACCGTTCAGGTGACTGGTTGTATCGCGCACTCTACAACTTCGGTTTCGCCAATCAGCCAAGATCTGTGCATCGCAACGATGGCCTACGCCTGATCGATTGCTACATCACAGCCGCTATTCATTGCGCCCCGCCCGAAAACAAACCGTTACCTTCTGAATTCGCGAACTGCCGGCCATATCTGCTTGATGAGTTGCAACATTTAAAAAGAGTGCGGGTGGTGGTCGCGCTGGGACTCATCGGGTTCAAAACGTATTTCTCGGCGCGAAAACAACTCGGCTGGCACA
>QHXA01000203.1:7418-12563 GCA_003222755.1 Acidobacteriota bacterium | reverse complement strand
CTTGAACCGGCATCTCTCGTCGTGCCCGAGTCAGACCGCGGCAACCTGTACGCAGACCGCCACGATCGACCTGATCCCCGGCAACACGCTCTTCGGGGAGCGGATCAAACAGTTGGATCTCCGTTTCAGCCGGTTCTTCCCGCTGACCGATACGAGCAAGGTGCAGGCGAATGTCGATGTCTATAACATTTTCAACAACAGCACCGTCCTCAACGAGCAGACGCGGTATAGTCTCCAGAATAACCAGTGGCGGAACCCGATACAGATCATGGGCGGGCGCCTGGTCAAATTCGGCGCCCAATACACGTTCTAGAACGGAGGGGGCGCTGTAGCGGCGGTCTAAGACCGCCGCTACAGCCTAAGGAGAAGACGATGCCGAATCGCAGAGACTTCCTCAAGAACCTAGCTGGCACGACAGCCGGAGTGTTCATCGGCGGCCGCGGTCTTGTCGAGGCTGGTTTCACATCACCTCAGATCGGCGCGCCCCCAGGCAAGCGCCGCGAGTTGTTCATCGGCGGTCGTCGCGTGAAGACCGTGGACGCTCACGCCCACTGTTTTGTGCCTGAGGTCTGGGACCTCGTCAAAGATACACCGCTGGCTGCAACGGCGAAGAACAACCTGACCGGTAACATTGCGCTCGGTAATCCGCAGCGGCTGATCGATATGGACGCCCAGGGCATCGACTATCAGGCGATCAACGTCAACGCCTGGGGGTACTCGGCGGACCGCGCGCTGGCTCGCGACCTTATCAAGCTTCAGAACGAAAAACTCTCGCAATGGTGTGCCCAGCATCCGGATCGATTTGTGGGAATGGCCACCGTCGCGTTGCAACACCCGGATCTGGCGGCCGATCAGTTGGACGAGGCGGTCAGCAAACTGGGACTGCGTGGCGCCGCCATCGGAGGCAGCGTCGAAGGCCAGGAACTCTCCGACCGCAAGTTCGATCCGTTCTGGGCGAAGGCGGAGAAACTCGGGGTGCTGCTTTTCATGCATCCACAGGCCGCACCGGGCACTACGACGAACTCTCGATTGCAGGGGAAGGGTGGTTTGGGCAACACGATTGGAAATCCGCTGGAAACCACTGTGTTCCTCTCTCACTTAATTTTTGAAGGAACGCTTGATCGTTTCCCCGGGCTCAAGATCTGCTCAGCCCATGCCGGCGGATACCTGCCTTCGTACAGCGGCCGGTCGGATGCATTATGCGGGCGGGGCGGTGGTGCCGACTGCAAGGCGCTCAAGAAAAAACCCAGTGAGTATTTCAAGGAGCAGCTCTATATCGACTCGATGATTTTTCACGAGGAGGGTCTGCGGCATCTAATCGCTGAAGTCGGCGTCAGTCACATGGTGTATGGGACAGACTATCCCTTTGACTGGCCCATTGGCATTGATTTCGTCCTCAACGCGCCTTTCCTCAGCAATGCGGATAAGGAAGCGATCCTGGGCGGGAACTTGATCAGACTCCTTCGCATTCCGTCGTAGCTTCTGCTGTTCAGTTGAGGGGGATGGAATGTGACCAACAGCCTTCGGCCTGGAAATCCCATCATGAATTTCAGAAATAGCCGCTTCGGTCAGATCACCAGTTCCCGCGACGGGAGAATCATGCAGTTCGCATTGAAGTACATGTTCTGATAGAGTCCCGCCGGTCAACGGAGGATTTATGGGATCGAAAGCGATGTTCGTGATTCTATCGTGCCTGTTCGGATCCGCTCTGTTCCTAGCCCAGGGAGTCAAGGAGGTGACGGTCACCGAAATTCCGGGTGTCGTTGCCGCCGGAGCGAAATGGAAAATTGCCTGGCAGGGAACCAACAACGCTGACGGTCTTGTCGGCACGGCGGACGGAGGTCTCTTATTCGCACAGGAACAGCCGAGCACAATCGGCAAGCTCGACAAGGATGACCACTATTCCGTGTTCCTGAAGGACACGCATGGAGCAGGTTCTGTCACCATCGACTCCAGGGGCCGAATCATCGCTGCGCAGCGGAGCTGTACCGATCCGGGCAGATCAGCCAACTTACCACCTTGCACCGAGGGGCCAATGGTGAGCGTCCTCGCTCCGGAACGCAAGGTCCTGGCAGATAAATTTCAAGGCAAACCGCTGGAGCGGCTGAACGATCTCGTCGTCGGCAAGAACGGCGCCTTGTGTTTCTCGGCGGGCACAGCCTATTGCATCAAGTCGGATGGTGAGGTTGTCGGTCTTGGTAACGATATCCGCTCAAATGGGATCATGCTCAGTCCGGACGACAAGACACTGTACGTAACCAACAATATAGTCATCCTCGCTTTCGATGTTAAGCCGGATGGCACTGCCTCCAATCGGCGGGAGTTCGCAAAGCTCCAGGGCGGAAACGGCGACGGCATGACAATTGACGCGGCCGGCCGGCTCTACGTCTCGACTGGAGCCGTCGGCATCCAGGTGTTCAGCCCTGAAGGAAAATATCTTGGCACTATCCCGCTGCCGCGCGACGTCGCAAGCGTTGCCTTCTCCGGACCCGATAAAAAGACACTCTACGCCCAGGGGCGAGGAGCGTTGGGACCTGATGGTAAGGAATTCCGGACGCCGGAAGGTGTGCGAAACAACGCCAAGACGATTTACAAGATTCCGATGCTTGCGCAAGGCTTCAAAGGGCGGGCGAAGTAAAGATTTAGAAATCGGACGAATCCTGCATCTCAAATCCGAAATGGCAGATTGGAGTTCAATTTTCTATTTCGGATTTCGGATTTGAGATGCAGGATTTGTCCCATTTCAAGATTTCCCGCCTACGCTTTCAGTCTGGGAATCAGCCGTTCCGCATTCTCCCGATTGATGGTCCGGCGCTGGGCATCGGTGAACTTGCTGTATTTCGTGAGACCTTCAACCGCTTCAGACGCCGGTCGCAACGGATAATCGCTTCCGAAGAGGACATTCGACAAAGGTACCAACTCCAGAAGCGCATCAAGCGCTCCCGGATGATTGGCCTGCGCGATTTCGTAGTGGAACTTCCTCAATTGCGGAGCGGCGCCATCCTTCAGATACGGATCTTTCCGCTCGATTGCCAGACGCTCGAACCTACCAAGGAGAAACGGCACAGTACCGCCGCCGTGAGAGAAGATCCAACGGATATTCTGAAACTTTGCTGCCGTCCCGCTGAACATCACGCTGGCGATCGTACGCGTCGAGTCGGTGGCGTATTCAATGGTGGAAACGGTAACTCCAGGCACAAGTCCTGTGCAGCATTTCGGCTGTGTGGGATGCACGTAAACGATCGCCTGCCTGCGATTCAGCTCTTCGTATACAGGTTCGAAGGCTTTATCTCCGAGATATTTGTCCTCGAAGCTTGTCATTAGGCCAACACCGTCGGCCTTCAATGTATCCATCGCATACTCGATCTCGCGAAGGCTGCCTTGGGCATCGGGAAGCGGAATGGCGGCAAAGAGACCGAATCGCCCTCGATGGTCCCCGACCATCTTCGCTCCGTACTCGTTGCAATCGCGCGCCAGTCTGCGAGAATTCTCGACGCCGCCTAACCACACGCCCGGCTGAACGAGCGAAACGATGGACATCGCAATTCCATTCCTGTCCATTTCCTCGATCGACATTTCGGGACTCCACGGCGGTGTCCGGCCGCTCTCGCGCTGCGCCAGGATCGCTTCAAGGTGACGTGGCGGTATGAAGTGATGATGAAAATCTACTCTGCGAGCCGCGCCACGTGCGGCACTCGTCTGGCCGATCGCGGTTATACGGCCAACTGCTGCCGCACTTATCGTGGCGCCCAGTGCACCCACCAAGAAATGCCGACGAGTCACTTCATTGGATTTCATGACAGGTTAATTCCATCTTGAAAATTTACCGTTTATTTCCAAAGGCGGCGGGATCACGAATTCTCTTGTTGTAATCGTCTGCTTCGTTCATCGGCGCGCAGATGGCATCCGTGTTTCCGGAATACAATCCTTTCCATCCGGAATTGGTCACATCTTTAGTTGGCATTCGCTTGTAGGTTTTTTTGGCGCCCACCCAGGTAGTGGTATAGAACTTCGGGTCGTCCAGCGTCATTTGGAGTTCTATGGTGTCGGCATCGATCCGCCTGTAGCGCTCTTCGATCCGCGCGTAGAAACTTTTCGGATTACCTTGATTATCGAGCCATGCCCTTTCGTCAAGACCTACCGTATTGACAACAAGCGTATCGCCTTGCCATTGGGCGACGGAGTGTGCATACCACGCCGGCCCGAGGTTCTCGAGGTTGTCGCCCGAAGGCAGTTCTCGCCCATCGAGCCATAACTCGCGCAGCGTCCACTCCCATTGGAAGAGTTCGATCACCCTGTCCCTGGTCATCACAAATTCGATCGGCTCATTGTCTAAGACGAGCCGCGGAAAACCCATCGGGTTACATTGATACCACGGAGCGTTTCCGGGGAGTTTGTTGAGGCTGTCGGGAACGCGCCCTTTCATGGCCGCTATGCCTTCCGGCGTCAATGCAGGGGCTTTCGTGCCGAGGGCATGACCGCCCGTGCCGGTGCTCAGCCAATATCCGGAGAGATCATGTGGATCAAACGTCTGTCTGCCTTGGGCGAAAGCGGTAGCCGAAAAAAACAGCACGAAAAGAAAAGGTGAGATCAAACGACTTCGCATTTTTTTAAAACCCAACCTAATCGACGGGATTGGCGCCGCTCTCGCGCGACATGACTATCTTTCCGTCAGCAAGGATGACTTTCACAACCAGTCCTCTCGGAGTGCCGGCGGCGCTGGGGTTGACCACGGCGGTGATTTCCTGACCGACCCTGAGCGTATTTCTGTTGTACCCCTGCCTGGCTAAAGTGCTTACGTTGCTGTTCTCGAAAGCCCAATTCACGACTTTACCGTCGCCGTCCTTCACATCCATGTAAATCGCCACATGGGGATTGCGCCATGACACTTCCGTGACAACACCCTTCAATGTGATCTGCTTTTTCATCTCGTATGTTGCACCCCGGCCGTGATGCGCGATAAGCGGTGTGGCGACGATCGACACGACCGCAACAAAAAGGAAACATGCGAAACCCTTCTTCATAAACCTTCGCGGCCTCCTTACCACCGGTCGGTCCCCCCACGTCTGATGCGAAAGCTATCCACCTCTCTTGTTGACACCGTTTGCATTCATGGGCGCACAGATTAACTCACCAAGTCCTGAG
>QHXA01000203.1:6881-7299 GCA_003222755.1 Acidobacteriota bacterium | reverse complement strand
TTCCAAAGTGTCCGCATCGACTCGTTTGTAGCGCTCTTCTGTACGCGCGGTGTCGCTTTTCGGATAACCGAATACATCGACCCACGCCCTGTCATCAAGACCAACGGTCTGGACGATCAGCGTGTCTCCTTCCCAATGACCAACCGAGTGCCCGTACCACGCCGGGCCCAGGTTATCGAGGTTTTCACCCGAAGGTACGGCTCGCCCGTCCAACCAGATTTCACGCGGCCGACGTTCCTCCTGCCAGAGTTGCAGAATTCTGTCCGGCAACTGAATCACTTCATGCCAGTCATGGGCCGTGTCCACAAGGAGCCGTGGAAAGCCCTTCGGATTACAGGAGAAGGAGGGGTCATTCGATTTTTCTGGTACGTCGGCGGATGGCGTATTAGGGTTGCGGCTGCGCACCGGAATATTCTTC
>QHXA01000203.1:0-6847 GCA_003222755.1 Acidobacteriota bacterium | reverse complement strand
CCTTGGGGCTGATGCTACGGTCTCCACCACGTCTGAGCCAGATTCCAGAGAAATCATGGTGATCAAACGGCCGCGGAGCCTGGGCGAACGCGGACCAGGAACAAATGAATACCTCGGCCAGCAATAAACCCACGACACGAGTTCGCATTCTTCAACCTCTTTAGTCGACACCTGTAGTGCGCTGGAACACCTGCCTACCGTCGGGAAGGAAGAATTTCACGCAAAGCCCAATGGAGGTGCCGGCAGCGCCCGGATGGATGACGGCGGTCACTTCCTGCCCGACTTTTAGCGTCGTTCTGCCGTAGCCTTGCATCGCCAACGTAGTTATGTTGCTGTGTTCGATTGTCCAAGTAGTGACCTTGCCCTCAGCATCTTTCACGTCCAGCAAGATGGCAATATGGGGATTGCGCCACGAAATCTCCGATATGGTTCCCTGAAGCGAGATCTCCTTCTTCATATCGTAGGTTGCTCCCCTGCCATGGTGCGCCAACACAGGTCTGGCGAGCATGAATAGGGCTGTAACCAGCACGAGAAATGCGATCAACTTCTTCATCGAGGCCTCCTCGGCGGAGAATTCGGTGATTTGTGAAACTTTTGGAGTGACTTTATAGCCGTCAGATAGTCGTGTCAATCAACATCATCGGCGCTCCCTGGTTTGCACAAATCCCGCATTTCGGTATAGTGACGCCACACTTCAGGAGTTCTGGCAATGATGGACTTTTTGGCTTGGCTTGAGCAGAGCGGCTTTGCTACTTGGGCGCGCGAATCGAATTCACTTTTCGCATATCCAAGCATTCTCTTTCTTCATACCGTCGGCATGGGGTTAGTAGCAGGCATTAGCGCTTTAATTGATTTGCGCATTCTCGGTTGCGCAGACGAAATCCCGTTGACGGGCATGCAAAGGTTGCTTCCATACATGTGGGCGGGTTTCTGGCTCAACACAGCAACAGGTATCGTGCTGTTTATTCTTGATGCGACAACGAAGGCAATCAATCCGGTCTTCTATACCAAGATGGGATTCATCGCGATGGCGGTAGTGCTGTGCGTGATTCAAGGCCGGGGTTTTCGCGATCCTCTCGTCGATAAGAGACCTGTTGATGTGAACGGAAAGATTATCGCATTCGCATCGATCATGTGTTGGATGGCGGCGATCACCGCAGGACGCTTGCTGGCATATCTAGGTCCCGGCGTCATATCCAACATCAGGCACTGAACGGTTGAGGAGTTAGTTATGAGGTTGTTCAATCTGGCAACTTTGACACATTTACATCTTTTGCTGAATCACCTGCCGACGGTCGGCTTTTCTTTGGGGCTCGGCCTCTTCTTTGTTGCCCTTGCCGCAAAAAGCGATGATCTGAAGAGAACCAGCCTCATCATTTTTTTCCTCATCGGTCTCCTGACGATTCCGACATACATGAGCGGCAAAGCCGCCCAACAGGCGATTACGGGTCAAGACGGAGTATCGGAAGTCTTGATCGAAGCGCACCAGGACGCCGCTTTGTGGGCAATGGTGTTCATGGAGATCACCGGCTTCACTGCCTGGCTTGGATTGTGGCAGTTTCGCCGGATCTCACGTATGGCGCGTTGGAACTCGCCAATCGTCCTGATTCTCTCGATTCTGACGCTAGCGGTTATGACAAGAACAGCGAACATCGGTGGTGAAATCCGTCATGCCGAGATTCGAGAAACGACCGCGACTGAAGGAACCGTGAACGGTGGCGCAGGATGGCTCCGGACCGCATCGATTGCGTCATTCGTAAACACGACCTCGTGGGCATGGCCGGCGACCGAGACCCTTCACTTCATGGGCTTGTGTCTTTTATTGGGCGTTGTGTTAGCCGTTAATCTGCGAGTACTGGGCGTGATGAAGAACGTTTCCTTTGCTGCTTTGCATAAGCTGCTGCCGTGGGCGATCCTGGGATTCGGCATCAACGTCATAACCGGCCTATTGTTCTTCGTTTCAGTACCCGAGCAGTACACGCAAAACCGGGCTTTGCAATGGAAGATTCTGCTAATATTGCTCGCCGCAGCAAACATTCTCTACTTCACGATGTTCGAAGAAGCCTGGGCTGTGCAATCGGGAGACGATGCACCGTTCAAGGCCAAAATTATTGCCGCATCTACAATCTTGCTGTGGGTAGGAGTCATCTATTTAGGCCGCATGATGCCTTTCATCGGTGGTTCCTTTTAGCGAAAGGCGTGGGGGGATCGGCCGGTAGTAAGGAGGCCGCGAACCGGTGTACCGACGCGGAGCGCAAGCGCGAGAGCGCGCAGCCTCAAGAAACGATCTGGACGGTGGGCCCGACGCTAGCAAATAGAGGATCGTTATGGGATTGGCTTTTGGAGTTGTCGCCGTCGTACTTGTCGTCATGACGATTGTCGGCCTCATCGGTTACTTAATCGACAAGAGTCACCGTGTGAAGCGAGAGGAATGATGAACAAGAATCAAGCGCATAGGGAAGCGTCGGGGTTTGTGCGACGGCCGAAACGGTCAGCGCTATGAGCATGCCGGCCGCGACACTACAAGAAAAGACACACCGTTTCACAGAACCTCCTTTTGGTTTGGAAGACGATGAGCCCGCTCCGCCCCGCACGCTAGCTAGAAAAGATGTCTAACTTGTAGCCATGTTTTTGGAACAGATACGCGCGCGACTCGTCGACTTGTTGCCGGAATTTGGACATATTCACGCCGATCAGTTTGCCTCGGAATTTCCGAATGGCGCCGCCGATGATAACGGTGTCGACATTCCGGCTATCGGCAGCCGCGACCACAGTGCCGACGGCGTTGTTGGAAGGATACAAGTTGATGTCATCGGTGCGGATTATCACAACGTCGGCTTCTTTGCCAGGCGTCAGAGTACCGCACTTGTGTAGCAGTCCCGCGCACCTGGCGCCGTTTGCCGTGGCACACTCGAGCATATCGCGCACATTCACGGGCTGGGGCGGATTGCGATCGCCGTTGAATTTCCGATACGTTGCGAATGCGCGTTGAATGTTAAAGAGCACTCGCATTTCGGTAAACATGTCGGTCCCATAAGAGATCTCGTTGTCCACACTGAGGCCTGGCCGCACGCCATGATCGAGCGCTTTCTGAAATGCCGGAATGCCCTCGCCGAGCCCATACTGCGGGTCCGACCTGGGGCACACATTTACACTGCCGCCCGATTCCCGGATTCTTTCCCAGGAAGAATCCGCCAGAGCATTGCAATGGTTGTAGGTAACATCGGGCCCCAGGAGCTTCTCATTCCAAAATTGCTCCATGAGCGGCGCCCCTTGAGGTCCGTTGAATTCCACTGTGATGCGTAATCCGAGTTTGCGTGCCAAAGCCCAATTCGTCCGATCCAGGCCGGAGAACATTCGAAGCGTGACCAACTGATCGTCGGAGGAAAAGAATTGCTTCTGAAGGCGCTCGAGGTCCTGCGGCCATTGATGATCCCACGTTCCGTTTTGTGGCGCACCGGACGCGTGGACGGCGCGGATGCCGGAATCGAAAAGCGCCCGGATCGCCTCATCGGAATGCGCTGCCGATCGGGAGTTATGAGAATTATCGATAATGCACGTAATTCCTGCGTCCATACAGCCCAGCGCCGTCACGAGGTTGCCCACATACATGTCGTGAGGTCGATAATGGAGCGCGAACCCCTGGTGCGTCGTCGCCATATACTTGCCGATATCGCCATCCGGAATGATCCGGCGGAGTACGCCTTCCCACGAATGACGATGGCAGTCCACAAAGCCGGGGATGACGATCGTATTCGAGGCATCGATCACCTCGCCGCTCGATTGGAGATTGGCGCCAACCGCTGCGATCTTCTTACCCTGAATCAACACGTCGCCTTTGACGAAATCGCCGACGCTCGGGTCCATGCTGACGATCGTTCCGCCTTTTAGCAGCATCCGGCGATTGGAATCGAAAGTCCTCCGCTCCCCCCTGGTCTCGCCTGTGAAAGCTGCGGCCGCCGCAAGACCTGCACTGGTTTTAAGGAAGACGCGACGCGTGGTGTGGCGTGATGCGCGATCCATAGACAAGCTCCTTACGATGTGTAGCCGGTTACTTCCGCTCGGATTCGGCTTCCATCGTGGCGAGCAGGTTTTCGACCTCCTGAATGTGGCCATGAGTCGGGTACTTGTCCATGTACTCTCTTAAGACTGCCTGCGCCTCATCCAGCTTGTTACAGCAACGGTAAATCTGTCCTCGCAGCACTTTTGCATCGGCTACGGCGTTGCTCCTGGGAAAGCGCGTCTCAAGGGTATCCAACTCGACGATAGCCTCAACAAACTTTTCCTGACTGGCGAGACATAGCGCGACGTTGTACTGACTCAAGTCGGTCTTACCTTCGCGGCTTTCAGGATCGAGCTCAATCACCTTCTCAAATTCCGGGCCAGCCTTCGCATAGTTGTTGTGGCTGAGAAGTTTTTCCGCCAGGGCATACCGCGCTGAAACCGAATTGGGCTGGTGCTGAACCGCTTTTTTCAGATTTGGAAGCGACTCAGGACTGTCAACAAAGGATTCGACTCTTTCCGTGAATTGCGCGGCAGCCAGAAAACGGTCGACTCGATCAACTTCCTCTCCCTGACTGTCCAAAACCAGAATTGTGGGATACGTCAAGATTGCAAATTCTTTTTGCAAGCGTATCCCGTCTTCTTCGGTTTCGGTGTTCAGCTTCAGCCAAACATATTTGCCCGCCATTTTTTGAATCAGCCGAGGCTCAGCAAAAGTCTCTGCGTCCATCTGTTTGCAGAGCGCGCACCAGTCGGTGAACATGTCGGCAATGATCATCTTGTTTTCGGCTCGAGCTCTATCAATCGCTTTCTCGTAGTCTCTTTCCCAGGTAATTGCGGCAGCCCTGGCGGGAAAGTTCGTAAAGAAAAGACCGAGCGCGATTGCAATGACAACAAACGCCGCGAATACGAAATAACGGACCATTAATTAAACGCCTCCGGGACATGGAATCTGAAGACGGCGTTGAGGGTCTTATCGGAAACGATAACATCCTTACTCTTGGGATCGACGGCAATGCCGCGCGCATCCTTCAGGAGCAGGTTGGGTCCCCCGATCGTCCAACGCGGCGGCACGTCTCCATCATCGAAGATGCTCCACACACCGACATAATCTTCCAGAGCGAAGCGGCCTTCGATATCGTCTCCGTTCACGCCACCGGTATTTCCGGGACGGACGACGGCGAAAATCATACCGTTCGTTGGATTGGTCGTCATCAACCAGGCATCCTTTGCTCCTGGACCGGTGATGGTGCGGAGAGGCTTGGTATTGCCCGTCGCCCTCCGGTCAAAGATTCGAATCCCCGCGGGCCGGCCAGAGCGATTCTGGCCTCCCTCGCCTCCGGTGGCATTTGCAGTGATGAGCAAATCGTGAACTGGATCTATCGTTACCCGGCCCGCACCCAATCCAGTATCCGGTCCCTGCAAGATTCGGATGGGAGCCACGTCTCCATTCGCATCGCGAGGGTAGACCAGTACTTGATTACCCTGAGGGACAAAGATTTCTCCATGTACGGCATCTATGGCTACGGCTTGCGGATTCAGCAGTTGTGTGCTGGGCCCGAAAATCTTGCGAACGGGTGAAACGTCGCCATTGGCATCACCTCGGAAGGTGAGAATGGCAAAGGCAAAGAACGAGGGTACGAGGATTTCATCGCGCACCGAGTCGTAGGCCATGTCGTGAATCGTGCGAGTGAACAGCGTCTTTTGCCCGGCAATTGCTCTTACCGGTTTTGCACCACCATTCGCCAACCTGGCGAATGCCGCAATCTGCGGGTGGCCCACTCAGTTTGAGACGAGAAGTTCGTCTCGTTTAGTGTCGTATGCGACCGTATGCGGATTGCTCAGCATGGGCGAAGGCGCATCGGCAGGCCCGCTGCGGATCACACGCTTTGGCACGGGGTCACCGGTCGCATCAACTGGATACACAGTCGCGGCGTGGCTGCCGAAATTCGCAACCCACAGCTCGTTATTTTTCAAGTCCAGAGCCACGCCGGTAGGATTCTTGATCATGCTGCGGGGACCCTTGAGCACTCGAATGGGAGCGACATCGCCATTCGAATCCGTGCGGTAGACGGTGACCGTATCCGCCGTGTCATTGGCTACGAACAACTCCCCGCGATCCGGATGCACAGCGATGGATGTCGGCCAGTTCAACCCGGTCTTCGGTCCCTGAATCACCCGGAGTGGCGCGACGTCTCCCGTGTCACCCTTACGATAGACAGTAATAGAAGGAGGATTGATCTTTCCCGAGCCGGGAATATTGTTTTGACGCCCGACGGGCCAGTTGACTTTTCCGTACCGCCAAGGCACGTCATACCGCCGCTCCTGATTCGTGCCCCAGTTAGTCACATAAATCAGCCCGGTCTTCGGGTCCAGCGCAATGCCATGCGGATCGGCCATCAGGGTTTTGGGTCCCTGAAGTAATCGAACGGGGGCATCTTGATACAATCGAACGGGGGCATCTTGGTCCTTCGCGTTTTTCCTAAAGGTCACGACAGCGTGATCGTCCTGGATCGTCATTAACAATTCCTGCTTTTCTTCATCCGCGACGATGCCGAAGGTGGTGTGGGGAGTATGGAGTTTCCTGGTCGGAGTCGCATTACCCTTGGCGTTGAGATCAAATACAGTCATCCAATTCAACGTGTCATTATTGATGCCGTAAATGTCTCCGGTGACCGGGTCCACATAAACTGAACAAGCGTACTCCAGAAAGGTCTTCTCTCCCTGAATCATGCGCTTGGGCTCGCTTAATGCTGCCTTTGGAGGTGTATTCTCCATCCGGTCATAGACGAGAAGGCTGAAATTGTTCTCCTCCGCAATCACAACCTCGTTGCGGGTGGGATCG
>QHXA01000202.1:424-6652 GCA_003222755.1 Acidobacteriota bacterium | reverse complement strand
CATCACGACCGAAGTTTGCACGTACTATTACGATCATAAAAAGACATATCCAAAGGAGCTTCAGGCTCTGATCAAGGCGGGTATTGCGCACGTCGAGAAAATCATGGGCACGAAATTCGGCGACACGAAAAATATGCCGTTGCTGGTGTCCGTCCGCTCCGGCGCGCGTGAGTCCATGCCCGGCATGATGGATACGATTCTCAACCTTGGACTGAACGATAACACTGTCCTCGCCCTCGCCGCGGCAACCAAGAACGAACGTTTTGCCTGGGACTGCTATCGGCGATTCATTCAGATGTATGGCGACGTGGTCATGGGCGTGCAAAAGCGGCCCAACGAAGATCACGAACCCTTCGAGGTCGTAATTCATAATCTCAAACAGGAGCGGTACCACGCCGATATCGACGACCCGAAACTCACAACCGACGATCTAAAGGAGCTCGTAGTCCGCTTCAAGCAGCTCGTTCGCGAACGCACCGGAAAAGATTTCCCCACCGATCCGTGGAAGCAGCTGGATGGGGCGATTAGCGCCGTGTTCGGATCGTGGATGAATGACCGCGCTATCGTCTACCGCCGGAAATACAACATTCCTCACGAATGGGGTACTGCCGTCACCGTGCAGGCGATGGTGTTCGGGAACACTGGCGAGCAGTCCGGCTCAGGAGTGGCGTTTACACGCGATCCTGCTACCGGCGAGAAGGTCTTCTACGGTGAATTCCTCATGAACGCGCAAGGCGAAGATGTGGTTGCGGGAGTCCGCACACCGGAACCGGTTGCCGCGCTGAAGAACCATTTACCGAAACCCTACGCCGAACTTGAAAAAGTCCGCGCGACGCTCGAGCGCCATTTTAAAGATGTGCAGGATTTCGAGTTCACCATTCAGGATGGCAAGCTCTTCATGTTGCAGACTCGCAACGGCAAACGCACGGGTCTTGCAGCGGTCCGCTTCGCCGTTGAGATGGAGAAGGAAAGGCTGATCGACTGGAAGACGGCGATTAGGCGTGTGCCGGCGGATCAACTGGATCAGGTGCTCGCGCCCGTGTTCGATCGTCAGGCCGTCCAGGCCGCCGAGGTGATTGCGAGAGGTCTGCCGGCAGGACCGGGCGCTGCCTCCGGCAAAATTTATCTCAATGCGGAACGCGCTGCTGCGGCCGCCGCGAAAGGCGAGAAGGTTCTTCTCGTCCGCAATGAAACCTCGCCGGAAGATTTGCGCGGCATGATCGCCGCGGAAGGCATTCTGACCGCAAAGGGAGGCGTCAGTTCGCACGCAGCGCTTGTCGCGCGCCAAATGGGCAAGGTGTGCGTGTGCGGCGCGAACGCATTACAGATCGATTACTCCTCGAAGACCGTGAGTGTGAAGGGCCACACTTTTCGCGAAGGCGACTATCTTTCCATCAATGGCACAGCGGGTGAAGTGTATCCAGGCGAGATCAAAACCGCGCCTTCCGAAATTGTTCAGGTGCTGGTCGAGAAGTCGCTCGATCCGAAGGAGAGCAAAACCTACGGGATGTTCAAACAGTTGATGGATTGGTGCTCCAAGGTCACGCGCCTCCAGGTCCGGACAAATGCCGATACGCCGGAGCAAACAGCGAATGCGATTGCCTTCGGGGCGACGGGTATCGGACTGTGCCGAACAGAACATATGTTCTTTGAAGGCCGCCGCATTGATGCCATGCGGGAGATGATCCTTGCCGAAAATGTCGAAGATCGCAAGCAAGCACTGGCCAAACTGCTGCCCTACCAACGGGAAGACTTCGTTGGAATTTTCAAAGCGCTGAACGGATATCCGGCCACGATTCGTTTCCTCGATCCGCCGTTGCACGAGTTCCTGCCGCACGAACCGAGCGCCCAAGAAGATCTGGCCAGAAAGATGGGTGTATCAGCCGAGAAGGTGAAGCAACGCGTGAACGGATTGCATGAGTTCAATCCGATGCTCGGTTTCCGCGGATGCCGTCTAGGCATTGTCCACAGCGAAATCTCAGAAATGCAGACGCGCGCGGTGTTCGAGGCCGCGGCAGAAGTCCAGGCGGCCGGAATCAAGGCACGGCCTGAAATCATGATCCCGTTGGTCGGATTCAAACGAGAATTGGATCTTCAGGTTGAGGTGGTCCATCGCGTGGCGAAGGAAGTGATGGCCGAGAAGAAGGTGAAGCTCAATTACCTGGTGGGCACGATGATTGAAGTCCCGCGCGGCGCATTGACGGCGGACGAGATTGCCGAGACTGCCGAGTTCTTCAGTTTCGGTACAAATGACCTGACGCAGATGTGCCTCGGAATGAGCCGTGACGACTCGGGTTCCTTCCTGCCGGCATATGCCGAACTGGATATCGTGAAAAGGAATCCATTCGCGACGATCGATCAAACCGGCGTTGGCCAGCTCATGAAGATTACCGTCGAAAAGGGCACTCGCACGCGGCCCGATATCAAGCTCGGCATCTGCGGCGAACACGGCGGAGATCCCGATTCCGTGAAGTTGTGTCATCGAATCGGCCTGACGTATGTGAGCTGTTCGCCCTTCCGCGTGCCTGTGGCTCGGCTGGCTGCCGCACAGGCAGCCCTTGAAGAAGAAGCGGGTGCGAACGCGAAGCGATCCCGCGTTCGGTAAGCGGTCCGCACCGCGAAGCGGTGCTAGGAAATTAGCCACGGGTACGCGTTTTTTGCGTACCCCTGGATACGTCCAGAACTGTGGAGTCCGACAACCGGGGGTTGCGCTCGCTGCCGCTCGCTTAACCCTCGGGCAATTTCCTAACGCGCCTGCCGGCGTGCGCAGTGCCTATTATGAAACTTCTGTATTCCTATCTTCGTGATCACCGCAAAATGGTTACCCTGATTCTCGTCTTGGCCGCCATCAACCAGATCTTCTCGCTTCTGGACCCGGTGATCTTCCGGCACGTGATCGACGATTACGCCACCCGGTATACCGAATACACTACCAGCCAATTCTTCCGAGGCGTAAGCCTGCTGCTCGCAGCTGCCGTGGGCGTAGCCTTTGTGTCGCGGGTTGCAAAAAACTTTCAGGACTACTACATCAATGTCATCACGCAGCGGCTCGGCGCACAGATTTACTCCGACGGCATCCGCCATTCGCTCGAGTTGCCTTACAGCGTGTTCGAGGATCAGCGCAGCGGCGAGACACTGGGCAAGCTTCAGAAGGTCCGAGCGGATGTGGAGCGCCTGACGAACGCCGTCGTAAACATACTGTTCATATCGCTGGTTGGTGTCGTATTCGTGATGGTGTACACCCTGCGTGTGCATTGGCTGATCGCCTCGGTCTACTTCTTGACGATCCCCGTTCTTGGCGTGTTGGTCTCGGTGCTGAGCAAGAAGATCAAAAAGATTCAAAGAGTCATCGTGGGTGAAACCACGGCGCTCGCAGGCTCAACTACCGAATCGCTGCGGAACATCGAGCTTGTGAAAAGCCTGGGTCTCGCCCAGCAGGAAATCAATCGCCTGAACAACAGCACCGCGAAGATCCTGCAACTGGAACTGAAGAAAGTGAAGTTCCTTCGCAGTCTGAGTTTTATCCAGGGAACGTGTGTGAACGCGCTACGGACCTCAATTTTAGGATTGATGTTGTATCTGATCTTTACGCGCGCGATCACAGTCGGACAGTTTTTCTCGTGCTGGATTTATTCGTTCTTCATCTTCGGCCCGCTGCAGGAAGTTGGGAATGTCATGAATATCTATCGCGAGACCGAAGTGTCGCTCAACAATTTCGAAACGATCCTGAAAATCGAAAAGGAACCCCGCCCCCTCCGGCCCGTGTACATCAAGAGCGTCAGTAAAGTGGAGTTCGACAACGTCGTCTTCCAACATCAAACCGCTACGACGAAGGCGCTCGATGGCATTTCGTTCAGCGCGTCGCTTGGCCAAACGATCGCGTTCGTCGGACCGTCGGGTTCGGGAAAAACGACTCTAGTCAAACTTCTTGTCGGTCTCTACCGGCCGCAGGCCGGCGACGTCCGATACGACGGCTTCTCTGTGAGCGACATCGACCTGGATGGTCTGCGCGAACGTATTGGGCTTGTGACTCAAGATACGCAGCTCTTCTCCGGAAGCATCCGCGAGAACCTGCTGTTCGTGAATCCCACCGCATCCGATGCCGAGTGTATGGCGGTCTTGAAGAAGGCCGCATGCGACAGCTTGCTTGCACGTGCGGATAAAGGATTAGACACGCTCATCGGCGAGGGCGGCGTGAAAGTATCCGGTGGCGAGAAGCAGCGGCTGTCGATCGCACGTGCGCTTCTGCGCCATCCCAATCTTCTCGTTTTCGATGAAGCCACCTCGTCCTTGGATTCACTCACCGAGCAAGAGATCAGCGAAACCATCCGCGACGTTTCGATGCGGAAAGATCTCATCACCATCTTGATTGCACACCGGCTCTCAACCGTTATTCATGCCGACAAAATCTTCGTGTTGGAACGCGGCCGGATTGTGGAATCGGGCAGGCACGACGAGTTGGTCGAGCTAAAAGGCCTGTACTATGCGATGTGGCGCCAGCAAATCGGCGAGCGTCAGTCTCGCACACTTGAAGTGGCTTCGACCGTGGCCCGGAAGGGCTAACCTGCAACAAAACTGCTTCGCACCCGCCGTAGGCCTGTGACGGGGCTCTTTCGCCATCCACCGCGGCCGTTGCAAACTTTTGTCAACGCAAACTGCGACTGGGTTGTCTATTGCGAGGAGGAAAAAACATGAACAAGGCGGCAGTGCTCATCGTCCTGGGAATTGCGATCGTTGCGATTCCAATTTTTTCTCAAGCGCCGGCCGGCGGCCGCCCATCGTTTGATGTCGCGTCGATCAAGGTGCATCCGCCGCCGTTGACGCGCATCATTGTGACTATGCCGCCTGGCCGTTTCGTTGCTGAGGGGTTTTCGTTAAAGATGCTCGTCGGAAGAGCATATGGTGTTCCAGACGTGCGAGTCTTGGGAGGACCGAACTGGGCCGATTCCGAGCGTTACGACATTGAGGCAAAAGCAGAAGGGACGATCGCCCAAGGACAATTACCACTGATGCTTCAAAGCCTGTTGGAAGATCGTTTTCAGCTGAAGGCGCATAAGGAAACACGCGAATTGCCGGTTTATGACTTGGTTGTCGCGAGGGGCGGGTCGAAGATGAAGTTGTCCGAAGATCAAACACCACCTGCGCCGGTACCTCCTCCAACAGCGGGCGATCGTGGCGCGGGCGCACGGGGCGCCGCACCCGGTCCGGGTGGTCGCGGTGGACCATTTCCTGGAGGGCCGCTACCTCGCGGTGCGTTTTTTGGCGGACGAGGCAGCCTTCAGGCCACGGCTGCGCAACTCTCAACTCTCGTCAATTTTTTAACAAATCAGTTGGGCCGTCCTGTTTATGACAAAACGGGCCTGACCGGTTTATTCGATATCAAGCTGGATTGGACACCTGGCGCCGAACAAGCGACCTTGCCCTTCGGACCAAATCCCGACGCGCCGCCTCCTCCTGCCGATGCTTCCGGGCCTTCACTATTCACTGCGCTACAAGAACAGCTTGGGTTGAGATTGGAATCGACGAAAGGTCCGGTTGAGGTTATTGTCATCGACAGCGCGCAAAAACCTTCGGAGAATTGATCGATGATTTTTCTCAAAACGCTATTGAGTGTTGCGTCAGTCATGACCGTGATTGCGAGTCCAGTTTTCGCGCAGACACCCGGCGGGCCGAAACCGTCATTCGAAGTTGCATCGATCAAGCCCAGTGCGACGGGTAACAACTTCGTGTCGATCGGCAGAGCGCCCGGCGGCCGGTTCATCGCGAATAATGTGCCGTTGAAGTTCCTCATTCAGAATGCCTATCGTGTTCGGGATTTTCAGGTCCTTGGCGGGCCGAGTTGGATAACAACCGATCGGTGGAATGTTGAGGCTAAAGCGGAGGAGGGGAGCATCCCTCCACAGACGGGGCCGCCCGATCCAAACGTTCCGGACCCAATGTCGATCCGCCTTCAGTCGCTACTTGAAGAGCGCTTTCAATTGAAAGTGCGCCACGAAAGCCGCGAATTGCCGACATACACAATGACCATCGGCAAGGACGGTCCCAAACTCAAATCCGTCGACGCGCCGCCGCGGCCGGTGCCCGGCCAAGCGCCACCACCCCCGCCACCTCCTCCGCCTCCGGGAGCGAAAGGCGAATTGCCAGCGAATGTCACACCACCTCCGGGCAGCATCATGATCGGTCCGGGCAATCTTGCGGGTTCAGCAATGACCATGACGCAGCTCGTCA
>QHXA01000202.1:0-373 GCA_003222755.1 Acidobacteriota bacterium | reverse complement strand
ATGGATATTTCGATGTGCGCCTGCAGTTTGCTCCCGAAACCGCTCAGGGCAATCCGCTTGGTCCAGGAGGTCCACCGCTTCCCGGCGGGCCGCCAATTGCCCCGGCCGGCGCGACTGATCCACAGGGTCCATCGATATTCACGGCCATCCAGGAACAACTTGGCCTGAAGCTCGACTCGACGAAAGGTCCGGTTGACGTTATTGTGATCGATAGCGTTCAAAAGCCGACGGAGAATTAGCACGACCAATGACAGCCGTGTTTTACATCCTGTTGGTGCTCTTGGAACACCATGGCCAAATCTTGTTTGGTGGCGTTCCCGTCCCTGGCGCAACCGTAACGGCAACGCAGGGCGACAAACAGTTCGTCGCGGTG
>QHXA01000194.1:1521-9092 GCA_003222755.1 Acidobacteriota bacterium | reverse complement strand
GGACGCGCTGCCACAACTCGGCAGTCCGTTCCATTTCCATATACATGGCGCCGGCCAAGTTCGCGAGAATCGCGCTCACGTCCTGCCCGCCGTCTTTCAGAGAGCGCGGTCGCGATCCCAGGTAAACTTGGCAGAATTTCATGTCGGTTTGCATTGCTTGCACGCTGATCCAGAGATCGATATCGCGCCGCGCAGCTTCGCTGCCCCATGTTTCCAGCGAGAGACATCGACGAATCAGAGCGCACGAATATCCGAAGTCGCTTCCGATGGGCTGCCTGACGCGCTTTCCAAAAAGAGCTCGTATGAGTGGATATAGTATGCCGTTCACGAGCAGACCGTCGTATTTGTGACGTTGATAAAACGGAGCGGCCAAATCGAACCCTGTCTCCAGAACGGGTTGTACGAGCGAAGCGATCCAGTCCGGCGTGACTGCTACATCGCCGCCGACGATGCAGCAGGCCTTTGCATCTAGTTCTTCCGCCAGGAAGAAAATCGTGCGATATGCGGTGTCTTTTCCAGGCACCGAATGATGGGAGACCTCGAACTGGTGGACGGGATAAACCGGATACGACACTTGTGCGAACGACGGTTCTCCCTGAAGCATGCTTTTCGCGCGCTCGACCGTGGAATCACTCGAACCGCCGTCGACCTGCACGATGACCGCTTTCCGTTGAGGAAACTGAAGCAGCGCAGTCCGGGCCGCGCCGAGTACCGCGTCGATTGTCTGTTCATTGTTGAAGGTCGGTATTGCAATAAGGATATCTGCCGTGCGCTGTTCCCGGATCGCCGGCTGCGCCCGTTCAGCAATGACGTCCACTTCGGCCATGCGGCTATTCTAGTTCAGGACGTTCCGCCACCGCAGTGCCAGAGGAGCTAGAATTGATTTCAATGCCGTCCATACATTTGGAGAACGTGTCGAAGCAGTTCGCTCGGGGCATCGTCGCCCTGGACAATTTGTCTCTCGAAATTGGCGATCGCGAGGTTTTGACCGTGGTCGGCCCATCAGGTTGCGGAAAGTCCACATTGCTGCGCCTGATTGCCGGCCTGGACTCCCCCACCTCCGGCCGGATTCGCTTGGGCGGCACAGCCATTGAAACGGTCCCGGCGCGGGAGCGCAACGTTGCGATGGTATTCCAATCCTATGCGCTTTACCCTCACATGACGTGCTATGAAAATCTCGCGCTGAATCTCCGGCTGAAAAAATTGGCTGCCTCGGAAGTCGATCACAGGGTCCGTGAGACCGCCGCGATGCTGGAAATCGGCGACCTTCTTGGTAAGAAGCCACGCGAATTGAGCGGAGGACAGCGCCAGCGCGTCGCGGTTGGCCGGGCGCTTATTCGCAAACCCCATGCGTTTCTACTGGATGAACCTTTAAGTAATCTTGATGCACTCTTGCGCGAGCGTGTACGCCACGAACTCCGAGAATTATTCCGGAAGGTTCAGGCGACGGTCGTTTACGTCACTCATGATCAGACCGAAGCATTGTCGCTTGCCGATCGCGTGGCAGTGTTGGACCGCGGCCGCCTTCAGCAGGTGGGCACGCCGGAAGAGCTGTACCGTATGCCCGCGAACCGCTTTGTGGCTTCGTTCATAGGCTCGCCGTCGATGAACTTTTTCGAGACGGATCTTCAGGACGGAAGTTTTTTGCTGGCGGGCATTGTCTACGACACAGGCGTTCGGATGTCGCGACGAGTGACTATCGGCATCCGGCCCGAAGCATGGGAGCCGGGCTCTGAAATGAAAGGACGCGTGTGTTGGATTGAAACTCTTGGTCCGCAATTCTTGATTGGTGTGCAGTTCGATCACACGACTTTGACAGCATTGATTCGCAGCCGGCCGGCTGCAGACACGATCGACCTCTCAATCGATCCGGCTCAAATACATGTTTTTGATATCGACTCCGGCAAGAATATCAGGTCTGATCCTCGTGAGTATTCTGCTGGCCGCCAGCTTCAGGGTCCACCGCTCCGGTAGCCGTAGCGAGTTACTGGTCCTGATCGAGCCAGACGGCACAGGCGTCTTTCGCGAGATCATCGGCCGGTTCAACAATGCGCATCCTCAAACGCCGGTCCGGCTGGTTGAAGGACCGCCGTCGACAGATGCGCGTGAGGATATGTATTCGACCGCGTTTCTCGCCGGCAGCAGCGCATATGATGTTGTGTATTGCGATGTGATCTGGATTCCGAAGTTCGCCGCCGCTGGATGGCTGCTGGACCTGACAGGTCGTTTGTCAGGGGCGGACGCGAATGACTTCTTGCCGGCCGATCTCGAGGCCGGTAGTTACAAAGGCCGGCTGTATCGAATACCCGCGTTCACCGACGCAGGCCTGCTCTACTACCGTACCGATCTGGTCCAGCGTCCGCCGGAGACATATCAGGATCTTGTTGCTGCAGCTTCGCGATTTCAGAGCGCGGATCGGGTGGGATATGTGTGGCAGGGCAAACAGTACGAAGGACTCGTTACGAATTATCTCGAGGTCCTCTGGGGTCATGGCGGGGATTGGATTTCTCCGGATCGCCGCGTTCTTCTAGACAGTCCAGAGGCGCTCGAGGCGCTTCGGTTCATGAAGTCGAGCATCGACACAATCTCACCGCGTGGAGTGAGTACATACACGGAAGAAGAGACACGCAATTTATTCCAGAATGGGCGAAGCGTTTTCATGCGGAACTGGCTCTACGCGTGGCCGCTTCTGAACAGCTCGGATTCGGACGTGAAAGGAAGAGTCGCGTTCATTCCAATGCCGCACGTTTCCGGTGGAATGCGCGCTGCGACTCTTGGCGGATGGGGGTTTGCGATCTCGCGGCTTTCGCCGCATGCCGATGCCGCCTGGGAATTCATCCAATTTGCGACCGGACCGGAACAGCTCCAGGAGCTGTACTCTAAAGCAGGACGAATCCCGGCGCGCAAAAGTCTGGTGCCGGATTATTTTCAACAGATCGTCAAGAACGCCAGAGCGCGGCCGCGAATCCCCGAGTACGCGCAAGCTTCCGATATTCTGCAGCGCTGGCTGAGTGCAGCCCTAGCCGACATTGTGACTCCCGAAGACGCGCTGCGAAACGCGGTCCGAGAGACACGCGCGGTATTGGGTGAATAGCACCGCACGCACGCCGCAGGCGTGATGGGCACCGCGGCACCGCGGAGCGGTGCGAGGAGATTAGCCAGGGGGTACGCGTTTTTTGCGTACCCCTGGGATTGGGAGGCACCAAGGATCGCACCCCGGCAGGGTGCGAGGAATCCTCGACACCCTTTCAGGGTGCGGTCCTAGCTTGGTTATGCAGCCAGGGGTACGCAAAGAACGCGTACCCCTGGCTAATCTCCCAGCACGCCTCCGGCGTGCGCAATGTCCAATTTACCCATGTTAAGGAAAACCCTCTGGTTTATTCCGTCTGCTTGTCTCATTGGCGCGGTCCTGATTTACCCCGCGCTCCGCACGTTTGCGCTCAGCTTCTACCGCACGGATCTCGGGACTTCCTTTCACGCCCAGTTCGCCGGCCTCGGCAACTTTGCCCGGCTCGCTTTGGACTCACGGTTTGCATCAACCCTCGCGACGACTGTCCTGTTCACTGCCACAACCGTATCGATCGAGTTCGCTGCCGGCCTGGTGCTCGCCTTATCTGCGGACACATGGGTGCGCGGCCGAAGCGCAGTTCGGACGATTCTCCTTATCCCGTGGACATTGCCAACCGCTGTGATCGCAGTGTTGTGGGCTTGGATCTTCAACGATCAATACGGAATCCTCAACAGCCTGCTAATGCGAACCGGAATTTTGCGCTCACCCATTTCGTGGTTAGGCAATTCAACGGCTGCGTTCTGGGCGCTCGTCATTGCCGACGCCTGGAAAACGACGCCATTCGTATTTGTGGTCCTGCTCGCAGGCATGCAAGGCATTCCAGACGAGCTATACGAGGCAATGGAAATTGATGGTGGCGGCGCCTGGCATAAGTTCCGGCTGATCACGTGGCCGTTCCTGGCGCGTTTTGTTTTCGTCGCATTGATATTTCGAGTCATCCAGGCCTTCTCCGTCTTTGATCTTGTTTATGTAATGACAGGCGGAGGCCCAGGTGGAACAACCGAGACGCTCTCGGTATACGCGTACCAGACCATGATGCGATACCTGGATTTTGGTTATGCTGCGACGCTCGCGACAGCGATGGTTCTCGCGCTTGCATTGGCGGCGCTGGCTCTCTATTGGTTATTGCTGAGGCGCCATGAGGAAGTTCTCTAAGTTAGTCGTACTCGTTTTCTGCGCGGTTGCAGCGGGGCCGTTCTTATGGCACCTGGTGTCGTCCCTGAAGGATCCTGCCGAGGTCACGCAGATCCCGCCGACACTGCTTCCGACACGACCGACAGTCGACAACTACTTGGGCCTATTCCGGCAGCGACCGTTCCTCACATATTGCATCAACAGCTTCTTGATTGCCTCGCTCTCCAGTGTCTTGTGTGTTGTATCCGCTTCGCTGGCGGCGTACCCGCTGGCGCGGGGTGGAGGACGTATGCGTGCCGCCGTGTCTTCGGCGCTTCTCGGTCTGGCATTCTTTCCGCCGATTGTCTTCTTATTTCCCGTTTACGAGCTGGTTCGGTTATTAGGTTTGATTAATCACCCGTGGGGTTTGATTGTTCCGTATGCGGCGATGAATCTTCCGCTGTCGATCTGGCTGCTGACGGGATACTTTCGGCAGATTCCGATCGAATTGGAAGAGGCAGCGCAAATGGACGGCCTAAGTTCGCTTCAAACCTTCTCCACGATTGTGTTGCCGCTTGCGGCTCCCGCACTAGCCACAGCCGCCGTGCTCGCTTTTGTATTCGCATGGAATGAATATATGCTCGCTCTCACGTTCATGAACTCCGAAAATGCCAGGACTGTCACTGTTGCCGTAGCCACACTCAGCGGAGCTTTTGTGTATCAGATTCCATGGGGACGGATTGCCGCTGGCGTCATCGTCAGCTCTCTTCCGTTGATTGTTCTCGCAATCTTCTTTCAAAAGAAAATTGTTGCTGGACTGACTGCGGGCTCGATCCGGTAGCTTGGAATTTCAGGACGGAGGAACAATTAAAAACCGAATTTTTCCTCCGTCCTGAAATTAGGACGTCGGCTTCGGGGGCGCCGCCGCGGGCGTAGGTGGGCGCGACGCGACATAAGCGGCGATCGCAACCATATCCTCTGGAGTCAGGTTTGCCATAACCAGCTTCATCAACTGCGCCGCTTCGCTGTTGCGCGTGCCCTGTTGCATGTCCCACATTTGGCGGACCATGTAACTGGGAGAGCGCCCAGCAATGGGCGGGATCTCAGCGACACCCATCAGATCCGGTCCATGACAAGTAATGCAAGGCGTCGTCTTGCCGCGGATAAACTCGTTTCCCACGATCCTTGCGCCTCCAGTCGTCACCAGGTCTTTGCCTTTATCTATGCTGCCGGCGGGTACGTAAGCAATGAAGCCGGAGTGCGGATTGCGATACAGTTCCGCCTGCTCTTCGTCTTGCGGCATTTCAATGATGCGCCCGCCGATGGGCTCTGTCTTCGCCTGCTCGAGCGGCAGAAACAGATTGCCGGCAATGCGCGTCTTCGGCACGAAATCGGTCTCAACTACTCGAATCCACGGTGTCCACCTCATCGATCCAAAGTACTCGGCGGCCTGCTTCAGTTCGTCATCGGTGAGGGACTTTGCGAGCTCGATCATGGTATTCGTGTTGGGTTTTCTCGGATCCGCGCTCCGCCGCCTGCCACTCCGAAAATCCTGGATCTGGCGCATGAAATACGCGGTGGGGAGTCCGGCGATGCCCGCGTTCTCCGGACGGCCCTTGCCATTCGGGAGGTGACACGAGCCGCATCCGCGTGTTGCTTTGCCCAAACGACCGGGACCGTGTGCCACGACATTGGGCAACGGGGGGTGATCGTCAGGAAACCAGTCGATCACATTCTGTCCGTCACGTATGTCCACGAGCGAATATTCCGCGTTGCTGCCCTCCAGATGTCTGAGCTTCGTTTGCTCGTCTGGATCTTCGTTCGGGCGCAAGTTTCTGTTGGGCGGATTTTGAGGTTGAGCCTTCTCGCCGGGAGCGGGAGGCCTGTCGAAACCATATGCCCATAGCGGTTGGTGGGCATAGTCGATCGATGCAAAATCGATGGCGCCTTTGTCGTCCGTTGGCTTCGCCGTATCGACCACAGGTAGCGCGGTGAGTCGATGGGTGTCGTCCAGCACGATTGACTTGACGTAACGGTTCACAATGCCTCCTTCATTTCTTGCCTACTGTAACGGCGTCTATGACGGCAGGCAATGGTGAAATTGCGGCGCCGCGTTGCCAAAGGTGTGAATCAGTTTTAAAATCGGATTTGCTTCGTGTCGATCAGCTTCGCCGCGCTGCCCGAGGTGGCGCGGCCACTTCCTGGCGACCAGCGTTTTCAATCTCAAGGGCAGCGGCGACCGTGACAATCGGCGCAGGCGGGACGCGACGCCGAAGCACTTCTTGAAACGAGCGACCGGGCATAAAGAATTCCCAACGGAACCAAAAACAACGCGAGAAGCAAGGTCCCAGCCCTGCGATTAGACGCGCAATCGGTCAGGGAATTCCGAGGAGCGCATGGCGTTATTTTACATTCTTACCCCCCGGCGTTAGCTCGTACGGAGCGCCGGTACCCGTCGAGCCGAGAAACAACTTGCGTCCATCCGCGAAGGTGATATCCCTGCCGTTTGCCCTTCGTGAGCCATCCTTGGACTGGTATCCGTCAACAACGATCTTCGTTCCAGGCAGCAGAGAATTCTTTGTAAAGCCGCGCCGAAACAAAACATTCGGCGTACCCGCCTCGAAAGCCCAGTTTTCGACTTTGCCATCCGGCTTTTTCACATCAACGTAGAACCACACGTGGGGATTGGTCCACTGCATCTTCGTGACCGTGCCTTCGAACTTGACGGGTTTGTTCGCGTCGAATTCGGCAGCAAACGCATGGTGTGCCGAGACCGGCGCCGCTCCGCCGGTCACGAATAAACCGACTATCGCGGCCATAACAGCTAATTTCGTTCGCATCGGATGAACCTCCGATTCCAGAGTTTTAAAGTTGTTCAGTTTCACTTTCTATACCATTCAAAAAAGCGGTCGCCTGGTGGAACCTTGCGCGTGATATCGATAATCATCGTCTCCCCTTCCCACCGCTTCACCAGTTGATTCTTGCGAACATGTCCATAAAGGAACTCCTCCGCAAATTCAATGCAGGGGTACTCGATGAGCTGAATATTGGGTTCCAGACGGCGATAAAGCGGCATCGCGATTCGCCATGGCCGCGTAAAAACTTCGGGATCCTCAATCGTCACTTCGTAGCGAATGGCGTCAGCAGTGATTGGCGTCAAGCGCTCAACAAGGTGGAGGGAGGCGCTGTGAAAATTCCCAGCCCTGTCGAACCAATTCTTACCGTTGAAGCCCGTCACGTCGACCACCAGTGTATCGCCCTCCCAGTGGCCGACCGAATGACCCATGTATGTATCGTCCGGCGGCCCCTCGACCTTATCCAGATGGATCGTGCGAGCAGCGTTCGCAAACGTGAAAGCCATCTGAATTTTGCTTGTGCTCTGGACGAT
>QHXA01000194.1:0-1472 GCA_003222755.1 Acidobacteriota bacterium | reverse complement strand
CGGGATCGCGGTCGATCCAGTTCGCACGATTCTCCTTTTTCATAGCGGCCGCTTCTGGTTTGTACGGAATTTCGCCGTCGTCCCCGACCACACCAAGCGATCCCGGCACACCCGCCGCAGCGCCGAGCGCGAGGACGGGTGCTGCCGGCACACTGGCGAAATCATACGCCGGATAGACACCGGGTTGCGTCACCGCTCCCGGGCGTGCTTCGTGAGCCTGCACGTCCCAATACGCCTCATTGTTGGGCTGCCAGACGCCGCTGAAGTTGGGCTTGCCGTCCGGCGTGCGCGCCGGCCTTGATGCCGTTTGGGCCGTGGAGCGCGTCACTGTCATCGCAATTCCGGCCCCCACAACGGCCGAAAGGATGACGATCGCAGTCATCGAACTATTGATCCGGTTGGCCATGACAAATCACCTCAAGTGTTATAAGCCCTAGAAAATCCCGCCTCCGTTCCCCGTCAAGGCATCCACGCCGCCTTCATTCCCAAAATCGGTCGCTGTGTCCTTTGTGGCGGGATCGGGACCCTCGCCCCTTGCAAAGGCGCGCTCTTCGGAGCGCGCGCCACGGAGCATCGTCGGCAGGCCAAAGTTTCCCTCGTGACAGCGCGGCTCGTAGTAGATTCGGTTTGCTTGCTCATCCTGGCGAATCATTTCCTGTTTCACGGTCCACGGTCGTATCCATGTCGTCGGATCCTCGATGGTGACGGAGTACTCGATCGTGTTTGCATCGAGCCGGCTCCAGCGTTCCACCAGGTGCAGTGTTTCGCGAGCGCCCCGGTAGCTGAACTTTGGTGAGAAGTTGGTGACGTCGACAACCAGTGTGTTGCCTTCCCAGCGTCCGCGAGAATCACCGAAACGCAGCCTTATAGAGGATGGCAGATGCGGACTTCCAGTCACGGGAATCACGCGCTGCCAGCCTTGCCCCTGGCCTGTGTCGTAGAAGATCGATACTGATCCTGGAGACTGCACGATTCGACGGTACCCACCAAAATCGGGCAGCAGAGCGCCCATGCAGCGCTCTGTCATGCTGCGGTCCTCCGGACCGTCATTGCGATTGATGCGTCCCGTATTGTAGAAGGGAGGCATTTCTGCTCTTTTCGGTGATGGCCGCCCATACTTTCCTCCGCTGCAGGCGGGTTCCTTGTTCTTGCACGTTTCAGTCGCTTCGAGCATTGCCAACCTGTACTCATTTTCCGCCTTGCTTCTCTTTGATGCGTCAAGTGTCAGCGGGGGAATCCGCCCGTCGGGCGGATCAACAACCAAAGACGTTCGCTTTCCGGTCGGTCTCACGGACTGAAATACGGCGTTGTATGCGCCGGCGACGTCACGTTCGGTGCCGCGCTCCAGACGCTGGTCGCGACGCAGAATTCCCGCTCTCTGCTTATCGAGCGCGGCTCTCTCTTCATCTGTGAACACCTCCTTGCCCGCAAACTGCGCAGGCCGTTCCAGCGGTGTTTGATACGGGTCGGTC
>QHXA01000891.1:1238-2684 GCA_003222755.1 Acidobacteriota bacterium | reverse complement strand
CGACGATTGCAATCCTCCCAGATTTGCCTGCGATGAATACTTCTCGGCCGTCGCGGGAAACAGACACGCTAGAAAACGACTCCAGGCCATCGGCCGCCGAGAGGACAGGAACTCTGGTCGCGCTCTGGTCGATGTTCATCATGAGAAAAACGGTTTGCGTCAGGTCGTCCGCAACGATCGCATCGTGCCGGTTCGGCAAGAATGCAGCAGTGGCCGAGCTTTCCGATCCGACGCGCCAGGAGCCCGATGCGTCCACGGCCCACAGTTCATCCGCAAAACTGACGAGCACAATTGCTGCGTCATCGCTCAATGCCATGCCAGTTGGCCGCGCTTCGATACCGGACAGATCAAATTCGCGGAGGACTTCCGCACCCTGCGGTAGATGTCCAACCACTTGAACGCTTCGAGTCTCTGAGTCGTAAATAGCTGCAGCAGATCCGGTGGGACTAATACCGATCGCGCTAGGATTGCTGTGGGTTCCGCGCACCAGCGTCACCACCGGCGGATCCGCCTTAGTGTTGATGGCGACAACACTTCCGTTGTCAATACGAACCGCCAGCGCGAAATCTTGCGTTGGTGAGATAACGACGTCGCGAACCTCCTCTTCGAGTTGCAACCGGCCCGCTAACATGGCCGCGCCTGGAACGCCGATAATGGGCCAGATCGCGCCGCCGGTCGCCTCGCGCGTGAAGCCGAGCACAGGGCCCGAAATGGATTGACCCTCAACCTGCGCTTGCGCGGCAACGCACAGCAGGATTAAAAGAAAAGGACTCCACATCAAAGTTCGCGATAGATGCATTGGTGTATTCGCAAAAACGGATTTTATGGTCTCGGCGCCCCGACGGCAACATCCCCGAACGTTATCGCCGGAGTTGTGCTTGAACCATTGTCGCGCCCGCTTTTGGCAATGATTGCGGCGCCGGCTGCCGCTCCGGCGACTGCGATGATCGTGATCAGCTTGCCGTGGCCCTTCTTGGCTTCAACGTTAAATTGTCGAATGTTGGCGAGTGCGGTTTGGCCTTGGAAAGTTGCGCGAACACCGATCTGATATGAACCGGTCATCGCGTTGGGATGAAACCCGTCAACGAGGGCGACGCCGTCCTGGTCTGTAGTGACTGTAAGAATGGTAGAGCCGTTTGCGAACTGGCCGCTTGCACCCGCGGCAGGCGCGGTGAATGTGACCATTGCGCCCGCGACAGGACGTCGATCTTCTTCGACTCTAACGATAAGGGGATCCGGCGGGATCTGCTGAACCAGGTTTCGAGCGCCGTCGCCTCGCACGACGAAGATTCGCAGGCCCGCTTGTGAAGCGAGCTGCTGAGCAAGCATGGTCTGCAACATTAAAAGCTGACACATGACCACAAGCAATGACCGCCAGCAGTGTCTCCGCGTGCTATGCATAATGGGCTTCCTCCGTGGACGCCCATTATCCACAGATTTGATCGG
>QHXA01000891.1:0-1224 GCA_003222755.1 Acidobacteriota bacterium | reverse complement strand
GGATATCAACGACAGTGTTTTCAAGCAGCGCTCCTTGGTACGGTGCAATGGACAACTCACGTGGAGTTTCAGCCGTCCACGCGCTGCGTGGTAGGATCTATTACCGAAAAAGATTTCAGAAATAGATTGACAGACGAACAGTCGTAGCTTACAACCCAGGCAGGCCTGCGGCCGTTGACTCTACATTAAGGCACAAGGTTCAAAGATCAGCCACGGGACGAAAGGTTGTAGTTCGCCCGATTGGCTCATGGGACCGAAAGGGCGGTAGCTTGTCTTGACTGGCTCCGCTTCGGCGCTGGTTCGAAGATTCCCGCGTCCACAGAAAATTTCCATGTTTTGTTTCTCCGAAGTGCCATAATCGCCACCATGCGGTGGTGACGAAGCAATTGCAATACCCAAAATGAAAGTGAGTCGAAAAAATGCGCCGAGCGCTAGACCATTTATTATTTCTCGCGTTTTGCATGCTTGCCCTGTCGAGCAACGTATCCGCTCAAGCCAGTGATACGCCCAATCGAGAAGAAACAGCAGACGCGCCTGACTCAGCAAAATCTGCGGGCGGTCCCCTCTATATCATTCAGCCGAACGACGTTCTCGAGATCTATGTCTGGAAAGAACCCGAACTAACCCGCAAGGTGCTCGTGAGACCAGATGGCCGGATCTCGTTTCCCCTCGTGCAGGATATGCAGGCGGCTGGAATGAGCCCGGCAGACATCAAACTGGAGGTCGAGAGAGAACTCAAAAAATACATCGAAGTGCCGAATGTCACGGTAATTGTCGATGCAATCCAAAGTTATCGGGTCTTCGTAACCGGGAAAGTTGGGAAGCCTGGAGTAATTGCGGTAGAAAAACCGATCACGGTTCTTCAGGCGCTTGCATTGGCGGGAGGGTTTCTGGATTTCGCCAATCCGGCAGAGATGGTCGTCATTCGAAATACCGGCAGCGGGAATGTTTTATTCCGGTTCAACTACCCCGAGGTGATCAAGGGTAAGAACTTTAACCAGAACATGCTGTTGAGATCCGGCGATGTCATTGTCGTACCGTAGGCGAATACGCGCCTCGTTCCTGCCTGCTCTGCGGACGGGACTTTTGCTCATCGTACCGGCAGCAACCGCACTGCAGCTTAAAGCTGAGGATCGGAAATACATGATCGGCACGACGATAGATCTCGTCGGCGGCGGCAACAGAGCCCAAACTCCATCCCTCTCGAATGCGGCTGGTTCCTTC
>QHXA01000892.1:2179-2526 GCA_003222755.1 Acidobacteriota bacterium | reverse complement strand
GCGACGTCTACGAGTTCTTCCGCAACCAAGCGCTGGACGCGAACGACTTCTTCTCAAATGCCGCTGGCCAGGGGAGAACCCTTTACAGGCGCAATCAGTTCGGCGCGGCGGTCGGGGGCCCGATCAAAAAGGACCGAACCTTCATCTTCGGCGACTACGAAGGGATACGTCAGGCGGAGGGCGTTCCCAGCTCGAATTCAACCGTTCCCTCTGACGCGGCGCGAGCAGGCCGCCTGGCGAACGGCACCGTCGTACAGGTGGACCCGGTCATTCAGCAGTTCCTGCGGCTCATCCCTCACGCCAACGGGGCGGTCAATGGGGACCAAGGCAACTTCGTCTACTCTCCG
>QHXA01000892.1:551-2167 GCA_003222755.1 Acidobacteriota bacterium | reverse complement strand
TGATACACGAGAATTACTACACCGGCCGGATGGATCACAAGATCAGCGATAATGATAGCCTGTTCGGGACGTACACCTATGACGACACACCCTTCAATACGACAGACGGCTTTGGCAACAACACGATCTTGTCTCAAACCACGCGCCACATAGGGGCGGTGGAATGGACCCACATTTTCAGCCCGACCCTGGTCAATAGCGCGCGGCTTGGTTACAACCGGAACGCCGTGATTAACTCCCAATCGGAGAAAGCGATTAATCCCGCCTCCGCGGACCCTGGTCTGAGCATGATGCCCGGATTTGGTGCGCCCGTAATGTTCATCTCCGGTTTCGCGCGGACCCCCACGGGCTTGCCCTCCGCATTCACCCATCACAACTGGGATTCCATCCAGTTTTATGACGACGCCTTTCTGACCCGTGGAACCCATTCTCTGAAATTCGGCTTTGCTCTGGAGCGGATGCGGTACACCCCCTTCTCGCTGTATCAACCGGTCGGACTGGTACGTTTCAATGGTAGCAAGACCGGTAATGCCGTGCAGGATTTCCTCACCAATCAACCCGCTTCCTTGGAGGGGGGACTTCCGGTAGGAGTTGCCTCGCGGGGTTTCCGGCAGACTCTCTTCGCAGGATATATCCAGGATGACTGGAAAGTGCGGCGCAACCTCACCCTGAATGTGGGCTTGCGCTATGAAATGACCACCGTGCCCAATGAAGTTCAGGGCAAGACTACCACCCTCCGCAACATCTCCGACCCGTTACCTGTCTGCGGGACGTCGAAACCCACCGCTACGGACGTTGTATACGGAAAGCCGGGGTGCGCCGGCGTTGGTGGATTCTTTTCCTCGAACCCCACTACTCTTAATTTTGAGCCGCGATTCGGTTTTGCTTGGGATCCGCGTGGTGATGGGAAGATGGCGGTTCGCGGCGGCTTCGCCATTTTTGACGTGCTGCCGCTGCCCGGATACTTTTTCACTCAGTCCTGGATGCCATTTTTCCTCACGGGCACTGTGACCAATACGCCGGCTACGCCCTGGAAGATGACATATGGCGTTCCGGCCGGCACTCCAGGCACAGCGTACTCGTACTTCGGACCGATAAACGACCCGACCTGTTCATCGCCGCTCGGGAATTGCTCGCTCACTGCTTCCTATGTCGAACCGAATCCGAAGCGGAATTACGTCGAGCAGTGGAATATCAACTTCCAGCGCCAAATCACCTCTACCTTGACGGCAACAGTGGGTTACGTGGGCTCGCATGGCCTTCACATGCTCATCCGGGGCGATGATTTCGACATGGTGATACCGCAGCACACTTCAGCGGGATGGCTCTGGCCTGCGAACTCCACCATCAAAAGTAGGATCAACCCGAACTTTGGGCTTATCCGGGGGATGAAGTGGAACACTAGCTCCAGGTATGACGCCGCCACGTTTAATGTCCAAAAGAGGCTGGGCCACGGCTTCCAATTCGGAGGCAACTACGCGTACAGCAAGTCGATGGACAACAATTCGGCGACGATTGCGGGCGATGCTTTCTCGAATTCCATCACGACCTGGTTCTGGTTTGCCCCCTCCATCAGTTGGGCGCCTTCGGACTTCAACTTCACCCATACGGCGTCG
>QHXA01000892.1:0-455 GCA_003222755.1 Acidobacteriota bacterium | reverse complement strand
CCCCTCATCTCCGGGGACCCGATGGGTGTGCGAAACTCCGGCTCCGACACATTCGGTATTCCGGATAAGATTCCGGGACGCGATCCCATCAACCACAATTTCAAGAGCAATCCGGGAGGGGTGTTCCTGGGTTACATCAACCCCAGTGCCTACAGGGTGCCCATGGCGACTCCGGAAATCGCATCGCAGTGCGTGCCTTTTTCCCAGGTCCCGGGCAGTTGCTCGAATCTTTTGGGCAACGCCGGCCGCAACAGCGTTGTCGGCCCGAATGTGTACACCTTCGATCTCTCGACGCTTAAGAACTTTGCGGTCAAGGAGAAAACCACCGTGCAGTTTCGGACGGAGTTCTTCAACGCCTTTAATCACGCCAACTTCACGCCGCCCTTGCCCTTCTTTGGCTCGAGTAACGCCCAGATATTCAATTCGAACGGCGCGCCACAGGGTGGGGGAGGCCT
>QHXA01000193.1 GCA_003222755.1 Acidobacteriota bacterium | reverse complement strand
CCAACGCGCGCTGGAACATTACTTGGCTGGCGCACGTCTGCGTCTTGACGCCGTCCGGTTGATCAGCGCGGCGTTAAGATTGCAATGAGCCTACCCTATTGATTTTTCCATCTGAGCCCGCCAGCTTCCGGCTTGCATACAAGACAACAGACCCGATCAGCCACGGCACCAGGGAGCCAACGGTCGTTCCGATCACTAGGTGCGCGCCAAGGTGAACCCAGGGATTCCCACCACCGAAGGCGTACTCCGGCGCGCTAAAAATGTTTTCGTTTCCAGTGAAGATCGCCAACAGAATTCCGAAAATGGCGACCGCCTGCGCTACGAGATTCTGGAGCGCGCAAATTATAAGCAGTTGTTTGTAGCTGCCGAAGCCGGTGGTGTGCACTCGGATCGAGTAATAAAAGACGCCGATCCAAACCAGAGCCGTCATGCTGAACCACCTCGCCGTAGAGTTCGGCACGCCGTGAAGCGAAAGAGCCAGCCTTAGAATTCCGGCCAAAAGGATAAACTCCGGCCAAAGATAGTCATAGTCCTCTCCCAACTCTTATTTCTTCTTGAGATCCTTTTCCAACTCCCGCGCCTTTTCGATGGCATCGCTCGGACCGAAATCCTCCAGTTCGAACAACTGACGAAGCTCGATCTCCGCCTCTCCTTCACCGTGCGGATTGGGTGCGCGCTTGGCCCATTCGATCGCCTCTTCCTTCGACTTCGCCTGGATCAGCCAATACCCGGCAATCAATTCCTTCGTCTCAGCGAACGGGCCGTCGATGACGGTGCGCTTTTCGCCGGAAAACTTAATCCGCGCGCCTTTCGAGCTCGGTTGGAGTCCGGCAAGATCAATCAGCATGCCGGCCTTTCCCAGTTCTTGGTTGTACTTCGTCATTGCGGCAATGAGCTTCTCATCCGGAAGAACGCCGGCTTCTGAATCCTTATTGGCTTTCACAATCATCATGAATCGCATTTTTCATGTCTCCTTAGTTTTTGATTTGTGACTTTCTAGTTGTATGTCGAATGTGGGTTGACGGAATCGACAATCTGAACGATTTTTTTAAGTCGCCGGCAGGCCTGTGATCTGCAACACCGGCCGGATTTCGATGGTTCCAAAACGCGCGCCAGGAATGCGTTCGGCGATGGCGATGGCTGCGTCGAGATCTTTCGCATCGATCAGATAGTAGCCGCCGAGTTGTTCGCGCGTTTCGGCAAACGGACCATCGGTCACGAGGCGCTTACCTTCGCGCACTCGGACGCTGGTCGCCGTCGACGTTGGGTGCAACGGGGACGCGTCGAGATATTGCCCATTCGAATGGATCTCTCGGGCAAGCTCCGCAGATTTCACGTAACACTGCTCCCGCTCGGTCTCGCTCAACGCTTGCTCGTTCAGATAAACCAGCAACATGTATTTCATTTGTTTCTCTCCTCCTGTATTAAATCGAACGGCGGGCGTCCGAATCGACACCGCCTCGAAGAATTATTTATCCTTTTGTATGCTCCTGGATGCAAACGTCGCTATTGAAAATGTCTACCGCTCGGACTGGGGCCGCATTGTCGCCACGCTGATTCGCCTTTACGGCGACTTCGAGCTGGCCGAAGAAGTGGCACAGGAAGCGTTTGCCGCCGCAGTGGATCAGTGGCGATACTCCGGAATCCCGGAATTCCCGCGCGCATGGATCATCCAGGCCGCCCGGCATAAGGCCATTGACCGTATTCGCCGCCGCACGCGATTCGCGGAAATCGGGGCGGACATCGATGGAAACGAAATTCCCGATGATCGCCTTCGGTTGATCTTCACTTGCTGCCACCCCGCGCTGGCGCCCGAAGCACAGGTCGCGCTGACGCTCCGCACCCTGTGCGGTCTGGAAACGGACGAAATCGCGCGCGCGTTTCTTGTGCCGGTCGCGACGATGGCGCAGCGGCTCGTGCGCGCAAAACGCAAGATTCGCGATGCAGGGATTCCCTACACCGTACCCGGCACGAAGGATCTGCCCGAGCGGCTCGACGCAGTGTTGACGGTGACCTATCTCATCTTCAACGAAGGCTATGTTGCAACCCGCGGAGGGCCGCTTATGCGGGCCGATCTCTGCGCCGAGGCGATCCGTCTTGGCCGGCTCCTAAGGATGTTGATGGCGCCGCAGCCACCCGCGGAAACCACCGCTCTTCTCGCTCTCATGCTGCTTCATGATTCGCGGCGCGATGCACGCATCGATGAAGCCGGCGACCTGATCCTTCTCGAAGAACAGGATCGTCGCCGCTGGAATCAGGAGCAGATCGCTGAAGCCTTGCCGCTCGTTGAGGAAGCGCTCCGCTGGGGGCTCGGGCCGTTCGCGCTTCAGGCGGCGATCGCAGCACTGCATTGCCAGGCGGCACGTGCTGAAGATACGGATTGGCGCCAGATCGTCCGCCTTTACGATCTTCTCGAACGGGTGCAGCCCTCTCCTGTTGTGTCGCTGAACCGCGCTGTTGCAGTCGCGATGGTCGAGGGCCCGGCGGCTGCGCTCGCCTTGATTGATTCGCTTGCCGCTGCCGGCGATCTCGAAAACTATCACCTCCTCCATGCCACGCGCGCCGATCTGTTGCGTCGCGTCGGATCGCTGGAAGAAGCGGCAAAGAGCTACACGCAAGCACTCGCGCTGGTCACCAACAATAGTGAACGCCGGTTTCTCGAACGGCGGCTGCGCGAAGTTGGTTTGGTAATTCGGGGTCAGACGTCTAAATCACCCAATTAGAAACAACGCTTCTGGAATCTAATTGGGTGATTTAGACGTCTGACCAAACCAACTTCGCGCAGCCATCAATTTCCTTTCAGAACCTGCAGTACGGAATCGTTTGAGGCCCATTGGGCAAGACGCAGATCGTGGCGCCTGTTCCGGCGGCGCGGATCACGTCGTCGACGGCTTGAGTAATGTCGGGAATAGGTTCGAAGTGCGCGCCGCGGATTTGATCGTCGGACAGGCAATCGGCTTTGACCAAAACTTTCGCTTTCAGTTGGATCATCGCCTGAATCTGAACTTGCCATTGGTCAGGGCGCGAATAGCCGCGGCTTGTGATCATCTCGAGCAATGCGCGAGGCGATGGTTGCGAAGCGAGGATCTGACCATACGCTCCGTGATTGGGAATACCGTCGCGGCATTCGGCAGCACAGATGATCGCGCCGCCCTTCTTCACGATCTGGGCGGCGGCCGACATGCCTTTGACCGCTTGGTATAGATTCTGGTCGAGCGGATATCCGGAGTTCGTCGTGACCACGACGTCGAAGGGCTGATCGACGTGCCGCATCGCGTTCCGGCGCGCAAATTCACAAGCCGCGGCATGTTCCTGAAGCAGGTCGCCGGCAAAGGCAGCTGTGATTTGCTGGTCCCGATTCAGCGTCACATCTAGAGCGAAATCCACGCCGGTCATGCGCGCGATTTCGCGCACGTCGTCGTGCACCGGATTACCTTCGGTGATTCCCCATGTGGCCTTCGGATGTCCGATTCTTTCGGCGTTGTGGAGGGTCATGACCGTATCGAGTCCGGCTAATCCCGGCGCCACCATCTTCGGACCACCGCTGAATCCGGCAAAGAAGTGCGGCTCGACGAATCCGGTCGTGATCTTGAAATCACTTGCGACCCATTCACGATTCAAGAGGACCCGCACTTCCGTTGACGTCTGCCCAACGTGCGTGAGCGAGGCAGCGTCCCTGGCATCATGGCAGATGATCCGGCAACTTCTCGCAAACTCGCGGCCGATCATGCGCTCAATTTCTGCCTCGTTATTGCGCCGGTGCGTACCCGTTGCAATGAAGATCGTTACATCTTCGAGGCGGATTCCGGGCATTTCCGACAGCAGTGATTCGAGCATGACCTGCCGAGGTTGAGCGCGTGTGATATCGCAAACGGAGATTCCGATCTTCTGTCCTGATTTCACCAGGTCTCTCAGCGGCCGCTTGCCGATTGGCGAACGAAGGGCATCGAGAAGTGTGGTTGTAGCGTTGGGCACCGGCGGCATGTAGACAGGCTCGATGACTGTGGCATGGTCCGGGAATTCCGCGACCAGACCGGTTGTGCCGTAATCGAGCTTCAGCTGCATGATCTTCAGGATACCATCTGTTGCTGCGGTTGGCGGCCATTCGGTACACTTGCGGTGATCATGATCGTCTACAGCGGTTCGGTCGAGGATTCCAGCGAGCTCATTCAATTTTTCCGGCGCGAAGTTGGGAAACTGAAGGCGCTGCGAAAGATTGTTGTGAATAACGAGAAAACCGTAGTGTGGGATGTGAATAAGGACGGTCTGGAGTTTCCCGGCCTGACGTATGGCTGCCCGAGCCTGGAGGAACTGCTACGGGAATTAGGAGTGGTCTTCAGTAAGCAGACGCTGCATAACCCCAAAGCTACGCCGAGCGGCATCAAAGAATTTGATATCAGCGCAAAATGGACGTGGGGACACGATAGGGTGATGTAGCCACAAAAAGCCACAAAAGGCTCAAAAGGTTTTTTGAATTTTGTGACTTTGTGGCTATTCCTTACCGTGGCTGCGCACGCCGGAGGCGTGCAAGTAAATTAGCCGGGAGTACGCGCACGTTTTTTATGCGCGTACTCCCGGGTAATGAACTCGACGAAATGGGCACCCAGCAGGGGTGCCTGGAGTCCTCGAGACCCTTTCCGGGTGCGGATGTCCTTGGTTTCAGTGAACCGCTCGTTTAACCCCGGCTAATTTCCTGACACGCCTCCGGCCTGCGCAAATCAGTTACGGCACCATCGCCTTCGCAGCATCGCCTATAACCTGCTTCGTGTAAATCGGCAGGAACCAACCATCCTTAATTAGCTGCTTCAGGCGATCTTCGACCTTCTTCTCGTAATCTTTGTGGTCCTTGTACATCGCTTTAAGCTGGTCGTGGCTCAGCGGAATCTCATAACCCGCAATCGAGCAGTAGAAGTCGGCACGAGTTTCCGGCGCAAATCCCGGTTTCGCGGTATTCGGAACGCCATACTTCGCGATCGGCACATCAACGTACGTATTCTGAACACCGCCCTTGGCGTTTCCATATTGATCGAGAACCACAGCGCCATTGTCGACCGTCACGAGCTGCCCATGTGGTGGAGCGATGCCTTTGTCCACCCACTGGATCAGATGATGCAAGCCAACCGACATCATCGCGCCTTCGGGAAAGTTGGTTACCGGTTTCTCGCAAGGATCGGGGTGATAGTTCGGGTTTTCGCGAGAGTCGTTGTGCGGCATGCCCGCCATTTCATACAGCCGGTATTTGTTTCCCGGCGCATCGCTGTCGGGCCTGCGATACTTATTGCCCATGGCGGCTGTCGCATTCACTTCCGTCTGCGTCTGCATTTGCACGAGGGGTACGTCAATTTGGGGAATCGGATTGTTGCCCACAACGCTGGTTGGGAAGAATCCATCGAATATCGGACCGCCGTCGTCGAGGCGTGAGATCGCATGCTGGCGCAGATACTGAACGAGAACGCCGGAAGACTGCGACGTCCCCATCAAAAACGAATGCCGCACTTTCAATCCGGCAAATGGGCCGTCCTTCAGATTCGCTTTGATCAAAGCGCCGACCTGCGCGGTGATTTCGTTCACCTGGGTTGCATCAGGAATGCTGAGCGATGTGTATCGTTCGGGATTGGATTTGATGATCGACGCTTCGGTGGGCGCCTTCTGCGAGGCGATTTCCACGTGGACATGGCCCTGATTCATCATGTACAGGCGAGTCGTGAAGAACATCCAGCTGTTGCCGCTGCCGTGCATGACCTCCGACACCACGATGCCGCTGAATTTCTTCGCATCCTTCGGCTGCCGAACCACAATGCGCGTTGTGTACGGTTTGCCCGCCGCCATACCCGAAACGAAATATTCTTTCGCAACGTAATCAAAATCCGCCGGCTCGGTTCCTTTGGGCAACTCTCGCAATCCGGGAAACATGGCGCCCGGTCCAGTGATTGGGCCGCTTACCATCGGAAGCGGTGTGTGTTTGGTGGTAGTTGCTTGAGGGCCCGCTGCCGGCATCATCATGGTGAGCATGAGGACAATGGGGATCATCGGCATCGACGTTCTCCTTTGTTTAATGTGTCGGTATTGTATATCCTTCACGGCATTACGCAACGGAGGAGGCATCCATGTTAGCAGCAATCGCAACACTACTCTTGGCCGTGGCCGCCACGCCGGTCCCAAAAGCCACTGGCCCCATTCCCGTCACCGCGGATTCTTATCCTTTTATGGCTACCAACAAGAGCACGCCCGCTCTGGATCTATCGAAGGTTGGATACGTGGAAGAAGAGTACCTCGTGAGCGGCGCCGCGAATGTATACGATTGGGCTCCCGATGGCGCCGTCAGCGTGAAAACCCCGAACGCGCCCTACACCACGCGCATTCTGGTGCGGCGGCCGACGAGCGGTTTCAGCGGAACTGTAGTCGTGGAACTTCTGTTTCCGGCGCGCCGCTTCGACTGGTCGATGATGTGGGGCTTCTCGCATGATTACATCATCGATCATAAGGACGCATGGGTCGGTATCACATTGCCCGGCAGCGCTGATGGGTTGAAGAAATTCAATCCCATTCGATATGCGAATGTCTCCTTCGCCAACCCGTCGCCGAACGCGCCGTGTCCCGGCGCTCAGAACAACACAGCCGCCGCTTCAGAGGACGGGTTGCGGTGGGACGCGATCAGTCAAGTTGGCGCGCTGCTTAAAAGTGATCTGATGCGGGCGCAATACTTATTTCTCACCACGCAGGGCGCCGACGTCGCTACATACGCCAACGCCATTCACGCCACTCTTCAAAACGGCAAACCGGTATACGACGGCTACCTGCTGAAAGCGCCGTTCACGATGGGCCGCATCAATCAATGCGCTCCCGCTCTTGCTGCAAACGATCCGCGACAGATGATTAAGGATGTCGGCGCGCCCGTCATCGCAGTTGCTGCGCAAGGCGAAATCATCGGCGGAACATTCGCATTCCGTCGTGAGGACAGTGACGAGGCCAAGGATCGGTTCCGGCTGTATGAAGTTGCTTCGGCGGGTCACATCGATAAATCCGCGTATTTCGGTTTTCCGGCGCAATCCACCCAGGTGGCAGCCGTTGGAACGGCTCAAGGTACGGTCGACTGGCCTTTCAACGCGCAATGCACTCCAGAGATTCCGCTCATGGAACCGAGCTTGATCGGTTTTGTTTTTAACGCATCGTTCGCGGCCCTCGATCAATGGGTAAGGAAGGGAACGCCGGCGCCCCGCGCTCCCCGGATCGAGTTGAAGGATCCGGGAACGCCGCAAGGGAGCGTGGTAGCAGACAAGCTCGGGCATGGCCTTGGCGGCGTCCGGACACCGTTTATTGATGTCCCGGATGCTACGTATTTCACAAGCAGTCCCGGGCCGGGCACGTGCCGCGAAATGGGCCACAAGGTCCCATTTGATGCGGCCAAGATCACGGAACTGTACGGCAGCCGCAAGAATTATGCGAGCCGGTTTGCGGAAACGGTGGATCGCCTCCTCAAAGAACGATGGTTGACCGAAGGCGACGCCAAGAGGCTCAAGCAAGCATTGAACGCCGGAAGCAATTAGTGTGGGCGCGGGCTTAGCCCGCGTTCCCGAATTGTATGCGGGAATATGCGATGAGATATACCACCTGCTTCTCATCGCGAACGTGGATGTAGGCCCATCCGGTAGGAAGCTCGACGTCGTAGAAATTCTCTCGACTCGCATCAGGATACGCCGGGAGGCCGGACTCGAGCGCACCTTTCAATTCCGGCACGCGGCCGGCAAGCTTTGGATTCAGCGCCGTGATTTCGTAATCCGGTATGCGCAGCCACGCGCTGTCGGACTGTATTGCAGTCATCGTCATTGTGTGTTTCCTTCCTCTCAAACTTCTCAGGTTCTTTTACGAAACCGGGTCGTGAAAAGTTTCAGCATCGTTAAAGACGCAAACCGGCGAAAAATGGTTTACACGGCTTTACGGTTATTTACATCACCGACGTGCGTCCCCGATGCGGCGCTTCTAATGGAACCGAGCGTGCAGCGTCGAAGGTACATCCCGCCGCAGGTCAACCTCATCACCTAAGAAGTAGCCCTCTCTTTGCTGTAGCAGCGTCGATGACCGCCGACGATGTTGAATTGCGGATCGTCGGCGGTCGCAGCTGGCGCGTTGGTCTCATGCCGGCGGACGGAAAATTATCAGCCCGACGTACGAGCAGCCCCGTTACAGTCTGAAATTGTCCCCTCGCAACATTCAGGCGAGTTCATTCACGGCCCCACGTCGTCCTGCTCGTCGGCCCATCGTTGCTCGATTTCTCGATT
>QHXA01000192.1:7609-8167 GCA_003222755.1 Acidobacteriota bacterium | reverse complement strand
AATCGACATCCAGACAACCAACAGATCTCGGCGTGGCCTCACGTTCAGCACCAGCCGTCCCGCTGACGACCCTGACATTCAACGGCCATCTCCACCGGCCGGCCGTGGCTGGTGGGACATTCCGGTCGCCTGGATTGTACTGACGCCGGATACTGACCTGACTACCGGCCACAGGGATCGGTCGGTGGCAATCGTTTCGTCTCGGCCATCGCTAATCTTGAACAGCCTATTCAGTGCATTGGGAAGTCTTGCGTCAGTTACTTTCGTGATAATGGTCATCACCGCCATCACACTTCTCATCGTTGAAATTGTTGCAGTCCTGTTTGGCGCCAAACTCACGCGATCGATCACCCGCGCCGTGGCGGATCTGTACGAAGGTACACTGAAGGTACAGGCTGGAGACTTTTCTCATCGCATCCCTCTTCGAAAAACCAAAGATCAACTGAGTGAACTTGCGGGGTCCTTTAACTCGATGACCGGCCGCATCGAGAGCCTCATTGTGGAGGTGAAGGAGAAGGAACGACTCGAGAATGAATTGGCCATCGCACGAGATGTGCA
>QHXA01000192.1:505-7596 GCA_003222755.1 Acidobacteriota bacterium | reverse complement strand
AGTTTCCGAGGCTGAAGTCGCTCGAGCTGTGGGGCGGTTGCCAACCGGCGCGAACCGTGAGCGGCGATTATTATGATTTCATCGCGCTAGGTCGCGATCGTGTCGCTCTGGCCATCGGTGATATTTCAGGAAAGGGAATTTCGGCCGCCTTGTTAATGGCGCACATTCAGTCCGCGTTGCGTTCGCAGTTGATGCATGAAAACAATCAGCGCAGCACCGCAGCTGAGAACGGCACAACTTCACCTTCCAGCGTTCTCACGATACTGAATAATCATCTCTACATCAGCAGCCCGCCTGAGAAGTACGCAACGTTTTTCCTGGGTCTGTACTCTGATGAGGACGGACAGCTGATCTACACGAATGCCGGACACCTTGCCCCGATCGTCGTCCGGCAAGGACAGGTTCTGCGACTGGCGGGCGAAGGATTTCCGGTCGGCCTGTTTCCGGGGATTACGTACGATCATCAGGCAACCGTGCTGCAACCGGGAGATTTGCTGGTCGCCTTCACCGATGGCGTCACCGAAACGCCGAATCGAAGCGGCGATGAGTTTGGCGACCATCGGCTGAGCGAGCTACTTGTTTGTCATGTCGACAAACCTCTCGATGAGATCGCAAGCGCGGTCAGCACTTCTGTGGCAGCATGGGCCGGCGATGTGGAACGTCACGACGACACGACATTGTTGCTCGCAAGACGGCTGTGAGCGGACCTGACACGCGGACTCACTCGATCTTGAGGGCTTCCGCCGGGTCCACAGATGAAGTCCGCCGCGCAGGTATGTAACTCGCCAGCGCCGCCGCGCCAACCATCAGAGCGGCTACGGTGAAAAGCGTGAGCGGATCGAGTGGACGGATACCAAACAGCAGCGATGACATGAACCGCGTGAGCGGCACCGATCCGAGAAGGCCGAAAACGATTCCGACGCTTGCCAACATCAAGCCATGCTGGACAAACCTCCGCTTGATTTCGACCTGCTGTGCGCCGAGTGCGATGCGGATTCCGATCTCCCGCTTCCTTTGCGATACCGCATACGAAATGACGCCATACATTCCGATGAGACCGAGCGTCAACGCCATAGAACCGGCGATGCTCAGCATCAGTAGCGTGAACGATGTGCCTGCCATCGAGCGCTCGTACACCGCGCTTAGCGTTCGTACCTGTGCCAACGGGAGATTGGGATTCACGGCCCACACTGCTTCGCGAATTTGACTAAGAAGACTTTCCGTTCCACTCCGACTGCTTCGGATTGCAAGGGTGACCGATCGTGGCGCAGAGCGCAGTCCTCCCAACACGCCTTCCTGTACGCCCGCGCGCCAATACACCATTGTGGGAGGTTTCTCGTGGACACCCGCATCATAGACGTTGCCAACGACACCGACGATCTCCCGCCACACGCCGATGTTGCCGATTCGGATGCGCTTGCCCAATGCTGCCGACGGCTCCTGCCAGAGCTCTCGCGCCATGTTCTCGGAAACGATCGCTATCTCTCGACGTAAGTAAATATCGTCCCAAGTGAAATCGCGGCCGGCAATAAAGGGTGTGCCTTGCGTTCTGAACAGTCCCGGAGCGATGGACTTCGAAGCGCGAACCTCTCCAGTGCCGGTTGTGCCTTCTGCCATGACGAGGTTTGCGGTCCGAAATTCTGCTTCCATCGGCATGGCGGTGGCGAACGATGCAGAACTCACGGCAGGAATCGCTGCGATTCTGTCGAGGATCTCATTCTGCACCTGGATCACCCGCTCGGGCTCCTTTACTTCCGCTTCGGGAATCGAAACGCGGACCATTTGAATCTGATCCGGTTGAGTGAATCCCGGTTGAACGGCGACCAACGCGCGGAAGCTGCGAATCATCAAACCCGAAGCGACGAGCAACACCAGCGCGAAAGCAACCTGAATAACGACCAGCGTGTTTTGCGACCGATGGCGCTCCCGGCTATGCGTGGATGTGCGGCCGCCGCGGATGAAATCGGCAATGTGCGGAGCGCGGTATTTCAAGACTGGAATGAGGCCAAAGAAGAATCCTGACAATAAGGAGACCACGAGAAGGAATCCGAGAACCCACGGGTCGATGGAGATCTCCGTCAGCCGAGGCAGATTCGGCGGCCGCAGGTTCACCAGGAGGCGAAGTCCTGCTTCTGCCAAAACCAGGCCCAACGCACCGCCCAAGAGGCCGAGCATCAGACTTTCCATCAGCAGTTCGTGTGCAATCCGCGCCCAGCTCGCGCCTAACGCAGCCCGGATCGCGAGTTCGTGTCGTCGGCCCACAGCTCGGACTAGAAGCAAATTCGCGACGTTCGCGCACGCAATGACCAGCACTAAACCCACGGCTCCCATCAGCACCCAAAGCAGCTTGCCGACGTCGCCGACAACGTCCTGCTTGAGTGGACGCAGAGCGGGCGCCATCTGCAGGAATTTCGCCGCGTTTGCGTCCCAGATCGGAAGCATTCGCGCCACATCGGCGCTCGCTTGCGCGAGCGTGACGCCCGGTTTCAACCGCGCGATTCCAAAGTAAAAGTAGTTCGCATTCGTGGGCGCGAGATTGCCGCCGAAGCGCTGCGGCAGAATTACCTCGGGATTCGCAGTCAGAAATTGGAACTTCTGCGGCATAACGCCGATCACTTGGCGCGCCCGCGAATCCACCGTTATCGATTGTCCGATCACCCCCTGATTTCCGCCGAAGCGCCGCTGCCAATAGCCGTAGCTCAAGATGATGGTTTCGGGTGTGCCCTGCGCGTCATCATCCCGCGAAAACCACCGACCCAGAGCTGGCCGAACCCCCAGCGCCGGCAGAATTCCTTGCGTGACCACCAACGTACGCACCTGTTCGGGGTCTCCCAAACCGGTGACGCTCGCCGCGCCGCTAGACCAGACGCCGAATTCCTAGAACGTTTGGTTCGCGTCCCGATAGGTCACAAACATCGGTGGCGAGAAATTCATGCTATTCACCGCAGCGCCTTGGAAGACCGCTGAATGCCACACACCGATCAACCGATCCGGTTCCGGATACGGCAGCGGCCGGATCAACACACCGTTGACAACTGCGAAAATGGCTGTCGTTGCGCCGACTCCGAGCGCCAGCGTGACAACCGCTGCCATGGTGAAGCCGGCATTCCTACGTAATCCGCGCAGCGCATACCGAATTTCTTTCATGTCGCGTGCCCTTTCAATGTCAGCATTGACACAAAAGACAAACAGAACGATGGCTTACTTGCATGCGGTCGGCCGATCCACGTGCCGTTCGCTCGAAAACCTCGTTCCGTCAGATCCTTTTCGTGCACATCGTACGGTGAGGTGAGGCAGGGCTTTGCCGTGAGGGCCGGTCGACCCGAACGCGGGTTGCCTGCGCCCTCCATCCCGACCCGCCTACTGCTTTCCGTTCGGTGGCGGTCGACCACAAGCGTGCCGAACAGGTCATGCTGCTCGTCACCCGGGCCCGCGGTAAAGAAGAGAGTATTCGTCGCCCGCCCGGAAATTCTTCTTAAATGCGGCCGCGCGTGGGCCCGCCGCCACTCGCAAGTTGACATAAGCCGCATTTTATGTGAGGTCAATACCCGATCTTGAAATGACTATCCGCCGTAAAAAAGTACGAAATGGCGACGTCGCGATCGCTGGGATTCGTAAAAGCGATTCCTACGACTGCGTTGCCGGTTTCAGCATAGATGCGGCCGGTCTGCTTCGGGACCTTCGCCGGGATGGAGAGTTCGCTTCGTCCAAAGATCGGAAAACCAGGTGCAAAGAAGAATTCGGCATATCCGACCGGTACGGCGGTTCCGTCTGCAGGCTGGACCTGCGCATGAAAAATCTGGGTGGGTAACATCCCTCCTGAGCTGCCGGCGGAAGTACCGGCGGCGACCCTGAGCGTGTTGGTCTGAGCGTCAAGGCAGATGGGTAAACAGAAATAGACGGCAACTAACGTCTTCCAATTCATGCACGTCGATCCTTTGCGCTTTCGAGAGTATATAAAAAGCACGCGACCTGCGATTCAGCGACTAAAAACGCTATTGCCAGGTGAAGTCCACGAAGCCTGAAGAACTGCCGGGCAGTGTGGAAAACATCACGACTTCGGTCGTATATCCGGCGCCTTGAACCACATGTGGAAAGACGAGTTCAGAAGGGCTTGGATCCGATTCGCTCACTGCGGGAGTTGTCGTAATTAGAAAATCGCCACGTTCGTTGTATTGGGTCCGCAAACCGATCATCGAGATCGAAGTTCCAGTCACTCGCAGAACACCTTGGAACGACGGCGGAAGAGAAGCGAACTGCGAAAATTCTTTCAGGAACATCGCAAGATGCGTACTCGCCGCCAGCGAGACCGTCGCCGTGCCGACGATTTCGCCCGCAAACGTTCGTAGCTCCAGCGTTACAGTGGTGGTGCCGAATCCGAGATTTGTTATCGCCAGCCCAGTCTGAGGTTCTGCATACATTCGAAACGCAGGACCAATCCTTGAAGCCGGAACGCTCGCCTCGGTGATCGTTATGCCATTTGGCCGATAGGAAAAAATCAACAGCCCGCTTGGAGCCGGACCATTGGGCAAAACGCGGACTGCACCACTGTGGACAGTGTCCGCTCCTCCGTTTAGCGCAAATCGATATGCACTGCGCGGGGCGATCGTGTATGGCGTATCAAAGCCAGTAACGCCGGTCATGACCTGATCTGTGGGGTTGACGAGGATCAGTTGCGTGCTCCACCCGCCTCCCTCGGCGTAATGCGGAAACCCGAGCTCGCCGGTAGACGCCGCGAAAAGTGGAGCGACAGGAAGTGTAGTCACGAGGAACTCGGATCGTTCATTCGTCAACCCACGAAGGGCAATGACGGAGACCGGCGCGGACGACATGAACGTAAAGGTCCGCGCGCTCGTGTTGGTGAGGTTGAAGGGGGCTTCGTCGAGGAATCGCGCGATATGCGCGTTCGGGTCAATTTGCAGCGTGCCGCTTCCGAAATCGCGGCCCTGATCATCGGTGAAGAAAAAGGAGATGCTGATGGTAGCTGAACTTGGATTGGTGAAAGCCAGTCCGGTTCGCACGAACGTCCCGAGTTCGGCATAGATTCGGCCGCTTAGAACCGGCTCGGAAGCCGGCACGCTCGCTTCACTGACGAGGACACCGTTCTGCCGTAATGAGAACACGGCGAAACCCGCCATGGGCACTCCACCTGAAGTTGAATGCACGCGAGCATAACCGGTTTTCAGATCCGCCGCATCTTGGGTTCGAAGGAAAATCGCGCCATTCGATGCTAAAACGTATGGTTGCTGCGGACCGTTTTCAATCAACACCTTTCGAATGCGGTTATTCGAAGAGTCGGCGATGTAAATATTGCCCGCGGTGTCCACGGCAACATCAGATGGCTCACAGAATTGGGCAGCCGTCGCTTCGCGTCCATCCCCGGCGAAGCCACAGATGCCATTGCCTGCGATCGTGACAATGCTCCCATCAGGAGAGAGCCTTCGGATTCGAACATTAGAGCCGTCTGCGATGTAGAGATTGCCGACCGAATCCACGGCAATGCCCATGAGACGTCTCACATCGGGCGTTCCAACAGTGGTGATGACGCCGTCTCTGGTGACTTTCCGGACGCGGTTGTTCCCGCTATCCGAGATATACAAACTGCCAGTGGAATCCAAGTCCACGTCGATTGGATGATCGAGACGCGCTGATGTCGCGGGGCCTCCATCGCCACTAAATCCCGCCGTGCCGGTACCAGCAACCGTGGTGATGATACCGTTTGGCGACACTTTTCGAATGCGAGAATTTGCAGTGTCGGCGATGTACAGATTGCCGGCCGCGTCAGTGACAAGACCCATCGGTTGATTGAGCTGAGCTAACGCGGCCGGACCGCCATCTCCTAAATCGATTACGCCGGCCACACTTACGCAACAGACGCCGATGCCGGCGACAGTGACGATGACACCATCAGGCGATACCTTACGGATTCGAGAGTTGCTGCTGTCCGAGATATAAACATTGCCGACCGCATCAACGGCGATACCGGAGGGACGATTGAGTTGAGCGGAGATTGCCGGACCGCCGTCGCCCGAAAAACCGGGTGAACCATTGCCCGCGATGGTCAAGATAAGACCTTCCGGAGAAACTTTGCGGATCCGGTGATTATCACGATCCGCAATGTATAGGTTCCCGAGTGTATCGGCCGCAACGCTTGATGGCCAACGCAAGCGTGCCGACGTCGCGGGACCGCCGTCGCCGGCGAAGTCCCGCGTGGGAGCTCCGGCTATTACGGTCGATGTGCCATTGGATTCGATACGGCGAATGCGTTCGGAGTCGGCAAGGTACAGATTGTCTTCATTGTCGATTGTGACCGTGAGCGGACGCGAGAGTACGTCGAAACCGACGGTCGTCATGAGGCGATCCGGCGTGACCTTTCGGAGACGACCTAACTCGCTGTCCACGACGTAAAGAACTTCGGCTGGATCGATGGCAACGGCCGAAGAGGAACAGACGTAAGGCGCAACTAATGAAGAGGGGAATTCGGGAGCGAGACATGAACCAAACAAACCCAAATGAGCTTGGGGAACGATCGTCGACGTCGCTCCGAGGCCCGCCCGCGATGTAAAGGTTGCCGTCGCCATCGATTGTCAAATTGCCAGGACTTCCTACATTCGCAACCGTGCGGATGATGCCGTCAGGCGAAATCCTCCGCACACGATTGTTACCTTGATCGGCAACGTAGAGATTGTTGGCGGCGTCGAGTGCCAGGCCCGCAGGACCGTTGAACTGAGTGGCGAGTGCTTGTCCATTATCGCCGCTGAATCCGCCCATGCCGGTACCCGCAATGGTTCGAATAATCCCATCCGGCGTGACCTTGCGAATTCGTTGATTGTCAGTGTCCGCAATGAACACATTGCCTTGCGCATCCGCAACGACGCCGGACGGTTTTGCTAGTCGCCCCGCAACAGCCGAACCGTTGTCCCCGGAGAATCCATAGGAAGAAGTGCCTGCGAGAACCGTCAGAATGCCGTCCCTCCCTATTCGATACACTTGATTCTGCGCGCCGCTCGCGACATAAAGCCCACCCGCCAGGTCGGATGCCAGAGCCGCCGGCGCGATGGCTTGTGTAATGGCGGGCGAACCGCTGATCA
>QHXA01000192.1:0-473 GCA_003222755.1 Acidobacteriota bacterium | reverse complement strand
TCGCACTTGCAAAGGCCGCCACGTGAAGTATGAGGATCAGAGAGGAACGAACGATTAGGAAATTCCGAAACACAACGAACTGACTCCTATACATACGAGTGTAAACAATACACACCGTCCACCCGCCTAATCGCATTGTTCAAATGTTTTATGGCCGTGCAGCCGGTGAGACCAGCACGTTCAGAGCCGAATAGCCACGCGCGGCAAGTGCAGACACCGAGATTGCGGAGAGGACGTAATATACATTTACCTCATGCCGGTCGGAACCGCATTCCACGAGAGAACATTCGCGTTATGCGAAAGTCTGAACTACCGCGAGTGGTCCGGATACTACGCTGTCGATACGCGATCTTGAAATGACTATCCGCTTATTTCCTCTGCGCTGGCCCACGCAACCCGTTCGGTCGGTCCCCGAGTTACCATAACCGGCATTCTGGGAATCGGCCGCGGTCCATCGCCATCTGAACCGCGTC
>QHXA01000191.1:16273-22889 GCA_003222755.1 Acidobacteriota bacterium | reverse complement strand
GCCTGCGAGCACGCCGGCCGATCTTTGCGATTACGGATCGCGCCGGTGATACCGCTGATGTGTTACGGTCAGAAGGCATTGACTCTATAGTCCCTCTCAATTCAAAGGGCGAGATTGCTGACGGTCTGGTCAAGTTCATAGCTGCCGTGCGGAATGACAACGCTCGGAGAAGATCTGTCGAGCACTATTCCCGAAAGGCAAGAACCCAAGAATTAGCTTGTTTGCTGGATTCGGTTTGCGGCACCGGCACCGTTGGCGCCGGCGTTCACCGGTCTCGGGTTCCTACGGCTTCGCGGCATCTCGCCGGCTAAGAACGCTGCCTACAAGCACCGCAATGAGTGCATCTATGCGACACGAAACAAATGCATCGACAAGCATTCCACAAGTGGACCGCCGGGCGGGAATCACTTTACGCGAATTCCGAAAAGACTATCTGTATACGGGCAAACCTGTCGTCATCACGGGCGCGATCGAATCTTGGCCGGCCCGGTCCCGCTGGACTTTGGAATATTTCAGAACCCGCTATGCAGACACGAAGATGACGATATGCCGGCTTGGAGGAGATCGCTATCAGCCCAGTGATACCGAAGTAACGACGTTATCTACTTTCATCGAACGGGTCAGAACAAACAGTTTCGAAACATATCCTTATTACGTCCGTGATGACTGGCAAATATTCTTGACACATAAGGAATTGTTATCTGATTACGAGGTGCCGAAGTACTTCTTTGATTGGTTTGCCTTTCTACCTGGTTTCATGAGGCTGATGTATCCGCGCATCTTCATTGGCCCGAAGGGCGCAATTACACCGCTCCATCTGGACATATGGGGAACTCATGCATGGTTGGCGCAATTGGTCGGCCGAAAACGCTGGATTCTGTTCCCTCCTGACCAGAAGGAATTTCTCTATGACTGTAACGTGCAACCGCAGAACCCGGACCTTGAACGTTTTCCACTTTTCCGGAAAACAAGGCCACTGGAATGCACGATTGGTCCAGGCGATCTCATTTTTGTGCCGGGCGGCTGGGCGCATGAAGTCATCTCGCTGGACGCGACGATTTCGATCACGCACAACTATATGGGGCCTGGTTGTTTCACCCCCAGCCTTGTTGGTGCTGTAAGACAGCAGATTCTGGGCCGTCTTCGACGCCGTCCGTCGTAGAACTTCTTTATGCAGAACGCAAATGGCACGCTGCTGCTGAACTGGACATCCGAACACGTGGCCGCCTTTGGCCAACGGGCGCTCGTGGCGAAACATCGGCTGGACGAGCTACAGCTCTTTTCGGATGCCGGACTAGTCGAGGTACTACACGCCCATCCGCGCGATCAGCTGCAGGCGTTCACTATGGGTAAGGATGCTTCAAACGTTCAGGAATGGCAGCCGGTCGACATTAGCGGCGTGTCAGCTGAGGACATGCTGGCCGCCATCGCTCGCGGCCGGCTGTGGTTTCATCTATTTCGCATGCAACATACAGATGGGCGGTATAAGAAGCTGCTCGATCAATTGTTCGTCGAAATCTCGCAGTTTTACCCCCGCCTGCGACCAGTCAATCTGTCGGCGACACTGATAATTTCCTCGCCAAAGGCGTTGGTTTACTACCATGCAGACCCTCAGTTTAATTTTCTTTGGCATATTCGCGGGTCCAAGCGTCTGTGGAGTTATCCAGCCGGTGATAGGGAACTCATTGATCAACAGATGATGGAAGACATTTTCGCGTCTTATGCGGATGAGGAAGTACCTTACAAGGCGCACTTCGACGAGAAAGCCCAAGTGTTCGAATTAAAACCTGGCGACGTCATCTGGTCGCCGCTCAATGCGCCCCACCGCGTGACGAAACTTGAAGGACTGAATGTATCCATCAGCACCGTCTTCGAAACGGAAGAGAGCTACCGGCGCAAACTGGTCTACAGTGCCAATCGCTTCTTCCGGCGCTCTTGCGGTATTCCGACATACTCTACACGGGAAACAGGCGCCGGCTCCTACATCAAACGATCCGCTTTCAAAGCATTGCAGAAGCTTGGCGTCGTCCCTGATGCCCACCGCCGGGCTTACGTGGCGCAAGTCAGACTCGATCCTACCGCTCCCAACGGTATTCGTAGAATCAGTGGTGGACCGGTTTTGACGGAATTTTCGAAACGGGAATTCACACTCAAGAAGAATGCCGTGGGCCAGGCTACGGCTGTCCCAATCGAAAGATCTTAGATCCGATTAAAATGGCAGGTCGCTAACACATGGATGCTGTGAACTACATCGACATACTCGCTGCGCTCGCCGGTTTTGTTCTTTCGGCCTTGTTGTGTGTTTTCCCGCGCTTTGGGCCGACATCGTGGATGCTGGTCCTGATTCTCGTACCCGCCTTGCTGTCCTCCGTCACGTTGGGGTTGGGGCCGGTCCTATTTGGCTCGCCTGACGATTCTGCGCTTCTGTCATTTGCCTGGCTCATTCTGTGCGCTGCCAGCGGGTGCGTTGGGAGTTACACGTTTGAACGTGCGGATTACTGGTCTGACCTGAAGAGGAATCGATGGTTCTTTATAACGATATTTGCTATGGCCCCTGTTCTTGTCAGTGGTCTTTATGTGTTCCGTCCTTATTTGGCAGGCACACCGGTTAACCTTGTACCCCTCGGCCCCGCCGGATTCGGAGCAGCAGTATATCTGCTCCTGGCCTCAGTTATTGGACTTGCCAATGTCGAGCAGACTCTCCGCAGCGCGGAGGAGCACGTCCGTTGGGAAATTAAATTCCTTCTGCTGGGACTGACAGCCATCTTTGCGGCCATCATCTATATTGCATCTCAGGTGCTGCTATATGCGCCGGAATACTCATTCATCTCGGTGCAGGCTCTTCGGATTTTCCCAATCATCTTTTTGTGCTCGTGTTTGCTGATTTTTCAGTCGTGGAGACGGGGTACGGGGAGAGAGCGAGTCGTTGTCTCTCAAGGGTTTGTTTACAGCACGATCACGCTACTGAGCGTGGGTGGTTACCTGATAGCTTCAAGCCTCGTGGCTCGCTGGTTGAGTACCTGGATGCATCCGAGTGTACCGCTCGAGCCTGTCATTTTCCTGGTGTCGGCGATCCTGTTAGCAGCGGTCCTACTTGGCACGGCGTTTCGGCATCGCGTACGAAGGTGGATCCGGCGGAATCTCTTTGCCGGTAATTACGATTATAGGCAACTCTGGATGGATGCCACCGAAAGGGTCCGCTCGATCGATTCTCGTTCAGCCGCGGCAACGGAACTCGCACAGTTAATACATGATGCGCTCGGCTCGTTAGACATTACCGTTTGGGTTCGCTCGCGTGACAGTCAAACGATGCAGCTTACCGTGGCGCGTGGCACGATTGCCGAATCCCCCCTGCAAGAATCGTTCTTGCTTTCCGAGATCCCCTCGGATCTGAGCGGACCGATTCCGGTTACCGGACCCGCAGCAGAACCGCAAAACGACTGGCCTCCGAATTTTCTTGATCGCACCAAAGCGTCGCTTGTAGTCCCATTGATTTCTTCCGGCCGGCTCGTTGGATTATTGACGGTTGGCCCCGACCGTAGTGGGCGAGGCCTCGACAGAGAGGCGCGTGAATTTTTGCGCGTTCTCGCGGTTCATGCCGCCAGCGAATTTCATAAATCAGAACTTCTTGAGAGTCTGGTACAAACACGCGAAGCGGAAGCTTTTCAGACATTTTCTACGTTCTTGCTGCACGACTTGAAGAACTTTGCCTCAACGCTGTCGCTGATAGCCAAGAATGCCGTTCGTCATCATGACAACCCCGATTTCCAGTTGGATGCGTTCAGGTCGATTTTGGATACGGCCGAAAAGATGAAACGTTTGTGCAATGGACTCCGGACGTTTTCAACATCGCTTGCGGCAAATAAGAAAGAAGACGACCTAAACGACGTCGTGCATCAAGTGGTGCGCGACTTCGAGCCAAGCCTTTCCAAGCGTCTGAAACTGAATTTGACGCCGGTTCCGAACATCGAAATCGATCGACAAGAATTTGCGCGAGTCCTGCAGAATGTGATTTTGAATGCCGACCAAGCTTCGCTGAATGGCGCGATTGAAGTAAGCACACACGCTGAACCCACAGGCATTGTGATGTGCATACGGGATCAGGGAAAAGGCATACCCGCTGCGTTCCTCGAAAAAGAACTCTTTCAGCCGTTTCATACGACAAAAGGGGATGGTTTGGGGATAGGTCTTTTCCAATCGAAGAAGATTGTCGAAGCTCACCAGGGCACCATTGAGGTGCAGAGCCAGGAAGGCCAGGGCACGGTCGTACAGATTATTCTGCCGCTCTCGAAATCGCAGAAAACTGCTGTTGACGCATCGCATTCCGATGCACCAGCCGTGAACTTCTCCACAGGGGAGGCTCTGCGCCATGCGGCAGCAAAGAGCTGAGTCCATGAAAACTACTAACTCATTACCAAAGCTTCTCGTCATCGACGACGACGAACAGATTCTCAAACAGCTTCAGTGGGCCCTCTCTGTCGAATATGCTGTGTTTCCCGCCCGCGAGCGAGTTACTGCCCTAGAAACCGTCATCAAGGAGGACATCCCAGTAGCGTTGCTTGACCTTGGCTTGCCACCACACCCGCGCGAAGCCGTGGAAGGACTCCGGACGCTTGAAGAGGCTATTGGACGCAATCCGCTGATCAAAGTGATCATCGTTTCCGGCAACTCGGAACGGCAAAACGCATTGCGTGCTCTTGAAAAGGGAGCGCACGACATTTTCGCAAAGCCCGTGAATATCGACGAGCTCAAAGTCGTGCTGCAGCGGGTCTACCGGCGCGTAGAAATGGAGCGGGAGAGTCTCGATGAACATGCCCTGGCGAACCGAGTTTCTTTCGAGAACATGATCGGGTCAAGCCCTGCGATGAAGACCGTTTATTCCAATATCACCAAAGTCGCCGAAACGGATGTGCCGATTTTGATTCTGGGTGAAAGCGGTACAGGCAAAGAACTGGTAGCCAATGCGATTCATAACCTCAGCGCTCGCAGAAGTGGTCCCTTCGGAGCTATAAATTGCGGCGCGATCCCGGAAACACTTCTTGAAAGCGAATTATTTGGCAATGAAAAAGGCGCATTTACCGGCGCCACGATGCATCGCAGGGGAAAGCTCGAGTATGCACAAAGCGGCACGCTTTTCCTGGACGAAATTGGCGACCTTGCAGCCGAGCTGCAAGTCAAGATACTTCGGTTTCTTCAAGAGAAGGTGATTGAGCGTGTCGGCGGCAGAGAGCCCATTCCGGTAGACTGCCGCGTAATTGCTGCCACGCACAGAGATCTTGAAAAAGCGGTGAAGGAAAACCGGTTCCGTGAGGATCTGTACTTCCGGCTGGCCGTCCTGAAAATCATATTGCCTCCGTTGAGAGAAAGAGGCAGCGACGTTGTAGAGCTCGCGATGCATCTCGTCGACTCCTTCTCCAGAGAACTGAAACGTCCACAGAAGAAGTTTTCCAAGCCGGCACTGGAAGCGATGCAAAGACACAGTTGGCCCGGCAATGTACGCGAGCTGCAAAACAGAATCAAACGGGCACTTGTGTTGGCCGAAGGTCCGTTTATTGGCCCTAATGATCTCGAGCTCGATGTGCCTCAGGGTTCTGCGATCCAATCTGGCACGCTCCGGGAGGCGAGGGAAGAGCTCGAACGAGAAATCATTGCTAAGAGACTCCAGGAGAATGGCGGGAACGTATCGAAAACGGCGAGAGTGTTGGGCATCAGCCGCCCCACTCTCTACGAATTGATGAGCCGGTATGGATTGGATTGGAGATAGAGTGAACTTAATTAACAGGCGTGTTTCGCCTCTCCTCTTGCTCGTAGGGAGTTTCACGTTTCTATACCGCGACGTCATTGCCAAACTAGTTCATGATTGGTCTATCGATGAGAACTATTCTCACGGATTCTTAGTTGTACCGATCGCAGCTTATTTTGTCTGGGAGAGGCGGCACAAACTTGTTGCGACTGCCGTCGAACCCAATGCGTGTGGTCTTGTGATCGTGCTGGCGAGCATTGCGTTGCTGCTGGCGGGAATGCTGGGCGCCGAAGTATTCACGACAGAGGTTTCGCTGATAGGCGTCATCACCGGTTGCGTGTTGTTTCTTCTCGGGTGGGCTCACCTCCGGCTGTTGTTATTTCCAATTGCGTTTCTGGTATTGATGGTTCCATTGCCCGCAATCATTTTCACCCAAATCACATTTCCGCTGCAGTTGTTGGCATCGCGCGCGGGCGAGAGCGCGTTGATGTTGGCGGAAATACCCGTCCTTCGAGAGGGCAATGTCATCCATCTGGCAAACACCAGTCTCGAGGTGGCCGAAGCGTGCAGCGGTATTCGTTCGCTCATATCACTGCTGACGCTGGGCATCGTATATGGATATTTTATGGATTCACGGACTTCGATCCGCTCGGTTTTGGTGATAGCCACGGTCCCGCTAGCGGTCCTTGCGAACGGATTGCGTGTGGCGGGGACCGGTATCGCAGCCCACTTCTACGGCGTCGCGGCGGCCGAGGGTTTCCTGCACACATTTTCAGGATGGCTCGTCTTCGTTTTCACTTTTATCATCTTGCTCGTCCTGCACCGGCTTCTGCGTTGGAAATTTCCTGAACTGATTGCTTCTCGTGCGATTGT
>QHXA01000191.1:12331-16226 GCA_003222755.1 Acidobacteriota bacterium | reverse complement strand
AGAATAGACCATGGCTCGTCGAATGTTGTTCCTAAGTTTGTGCTTCCTTTCAGCCTCGGCGTTTATCGCGAAGATGTCGAAAACAGAACCTGTGTTCATACGTGAGCCGCTTGCACAACTCCCTTTGAAGATCGGCGCTTGGCAGGGACGCGATTTTGACATCGAGGAAAGGATAGTCGCCGTCCTTGGTGTACAAGACTACTTGAACCGCAGCTATTATTCGTCGAACGCGGTAGTGAGTCTGTACGTCGGGTTTTACCAGACCCAACGCCAGGGCAGCACTATGCATTCACCCATGAATTGCCTGCCTGGAGCCGGTTGGGATCCCGTCGATCGGTCTCAGCTCAGCATTCCGGTTACTGCCGAACCTCCTGCTCCCACTCGAATGATCAATATAAACCGAATCGTAATTCAGAAGGGCATGGACCGGCAGATTGCGCTCTATTGGTATCAGGCTCACGGAAGAGTCGTTGCCAGCGAATATTGGGGGAAGATCTACACCGTGTTAGATGCAATGCGGATGAATCGCACGGATGGATCGTTGGTTCGCGTCATCACGCAGATTGTCGGTTCAGGGCCCGAAGGTGAACAGACAGCGCAGACACTAGCGGTGGAGTTTGTTCAGTCGATTTTCCCGCTATTGTCGCGGCATTTGCCGGACTAGGAGGAATGATGTTACTTAAAAGAGCCGTAATATGCCCGATTATCGTTTTCGTCGTTGTAATTCTGGGGTGTTCGAAAAATCCGGGGAAGCTTGTAGATAGCGGGAAGAGGTATCTAGCGCAAGGAAAGTACAGTGAAGCGGCGATTGAGCTGCGAAGCGCCATCAATCTGAATCCTCAGCTTGCCGAGGCCCATTATCAGCTTGCTTTGGTGTATTTGGCAGTAGGGCGCTTTATTGAGGCCAGTCAGGAAATCCAAAAGGCAGTCGTACTCCAGCCGGGCAATCTGGCGGCACAGTTGAAGCATGGGAACCTACTCCTGCTCGAGCGTAAGTTTGACGAAGCCAGAGCGGCCGCAGAAGTCATACTCAAACAGAACCCGTCCGATATTCGCGCAGAGATTCTGCTGGGGAGTTCTTATGTGGGCATCGTCAATCTGAACGATTCCATTGAAGAAGTGCTGAAGCCGTTTCAGCTTGAACCTAGACCTCTGCCGGCTTATCTGGACTTAGCCTCCACAGCAAACTTCCAGAGGGAGCCCGAGAAAGCCCTAGCAATTCTAAAAAAGGCAGTATCGGATGATTCGCGTTCGGTTCTGCCTCACCTGGCACTGGCAAATCTATATCTTCAATCCAAACAGACTGACGAAGCCGAGGAGGAATATAAGGCTGCAACTGAACTCGACGCTAGTTCGCGTGACGCGAATCGGGCCCTGGCTTTTTTTTACGTGCAGACGCAGCGGCTCGATCTCGCGGAGCGAGTGTATGCACAAATCGCATCAAATGCGCAGGATCCGGCATCACGCGTGATACTTGCGCAATTCTACGCAGCAACAGGAAAACCCGACAAAGGTATAGAAGTGTTGGAGAGATTACTCGCAGAAAACGCGAAGTATGCCGTCGCCAGCCGCGGTTTGGCAGAGTTGTATTTTGAACAGAAGGATTACGACAAAGCCAACGCGGTGGCCAATCGCGCGTTGAAGGACAACGCCAATGATTTGGATGCTCAATTTATAAAGGCCAGGATCCAGCTTGCTGAGCGGAAGATAACCGAAGCTATCTCCGAGCTACAGAAGCTCGTCAAGCTTAGACCCATCGCACCAGTCGGGCACTACTTTCTCGGGCTTGCTTATACTCAGGCTCAGGAGCCCGACAGAGCTGAGTCGGAATTCATGGCTTGTATCCAGAATGACGGCACCTATCTTCAGGCGTACTTGCCGTTGGCAGAACTCAAGTTGAGATCGGCGGATCCTGAAGCAGCCATTCGTTTCGCCAGACAGGCTCTGACTTTGAACGCCAATCTTGATGAGGCACATTTAGTCTTAGCGAGAGCTTATATTGCCCAAAACAATTATCAGAGTGCCTCCAACGAGATCAACCTATTCCTTGGCAGAAGACCGGGAAATCCGGCCGGTTTATACCATCAGGGGCTTCTCAGTGCAGCGCAAGGTAAGCTTGTACAAGCAGAATCACAGTTCGAAGCTTCTATGAAAGCTTATCCCGACCAAGTCGAGAGCTTGGCCGCGCTGACTGCGATTTATTTCCGGCAGAACCGACCGGAGAAGGCCATTCAACGAGTGGATCAAGCGATCGCACAAAAGCCGGCCAACGCAGATTTCTACAACGTACTAGCGCAGTTGTATATCAATTCCGGTGACAAGGCGAAGGCAGAGGAGGCGATTGCGAGACTGGTTTCTTCGGACTCGAATGTCTATCGCCGTATCGAGGTGTCCGACCTCTACGGACGTTTGGGCAGTGTGGACCAGAGCATTAGTACTCTTCAGTCGGTCATCCAAGAAGATCCAGGCAACTTTGCCGCTCGCAACCGCTTAGCCGATCTGTACATTGCGAAGAAGGAATATGACAAGACTCTCCAAATTGCCGATGACGTGTTAAAAACGAATCCGAAGCAGACGGAGGCCCTTCTCTGGAAAGGCAGAGTCTTGCTAGCCCAGAACAAGACACAAGATGCCGTTGCGCAGCTTCAGGCGGCTGTACGTAACGAACCAAACTCCGCCACGGCTCGTTACTACCTCGCCGCCGCTCATTTGCAAGCAAATGAACGCCAGAAAGCGGAAACCGAGTTGACAGAAGCTGTCAGGACCGCAGGCGCGTTCGTTATGCCATACGTTGCACTTGCTGAACTGAAACTCGAAGCGGGAGAGACAGAAGCGGCGGCAAGGTACGCACGGCAGGCTAAGGGTGTTAATCCAAACTTGCCTGAGGCGAGGCTTATTTTGGCGATGGCTACAAAAGACCTTGCCGAATTTAAAGAAGTATCCGTGCTACTGAAGCAGCTCGTGGATAAGAATCCGAATGATTCCGGATTACGGCAGCGTTTTGGGACAGCTCTCCTAGGTCAAGGTGAGTACGGTGCAGCTGAGGCCCAATTTGATGCGGCTCTAAAGCTGCAGCCGGATTCGGTGCCGGTACTGAGCAATTTGATCCGCGTCTATGTTGGAGAGAAAAAACCCGATAAAGCCATTCAGCGGCTCAACGGACTGATTTCACAGAATCCGCGTGAATCTGCCTTTTGGCAGCTTCTTGCAGAGGTGTATGCCACGCAGAACGACAATCCACGTGTTGAAGAGGCGCTAAAAAAAGCCGTGGAGGTTGACCCCAAAAATGTGACTCCAAAGTTAAGGCTGATTGCGTTCTACCAACGTACAGGCAACGTGCAAAAGAGTGTCGGCATTTATGAAGATTTGGTCCAGAGTGACCCATCGAACGTTCCGATCAAACGCGCCCTCGCTGAAGCTTATGTCATTCAGGGAGCATATGATCGCGCGACAAGGCTGGCTGACGAACTCTTGAAAGCCAATGCGAAGGATACGCCGGCCCATGTAACGAAAGGTCGAGCACTACTAGGACAAGGCAAGAAGGCGGAGGCCTTAACGGAACTCCAGAACGGCGCGAACAACGATCCAGGATCTGCACTGGCGCGTTATTTTGTCGGCGTCGCCTACATGCAGAACAACAAACTCGATTTGGCCGAGTCGGCGTGGAGTGACGCGCTACGAATCGATGGGCGCTTTCTTCAGGCTCAGCTGGCGTTGGCTCAGTTGAAGCTTCAGACGGGCGATGTGAACCGCGCCATTCGCTATGCGGACGACGCTCTCAAAATCGATCCAAACCAGGCGGAAGCTCTTCTCGTCCGGGGTAATGCGCAGATGAGAAGCAAAGACTTGAAGAACGCTGTAATCACGTTGGAACAACTAGCAGCGGTGCAGCCGA
>QHXA01000191.1:11595-12323 GCA_003222755.1 Acidobacteriota bacterium | reverse complement strand
CGCTTACGGAGCAGCCGGGAACGTGATAAAAGCCGAAGCTCAGCTGGAATCGGCACTTCGACTCAACCCCACTAGTACTGAGCCACTCGCGACACTTGCCTCGCTGTATGTGCAGCAGCACAAATCGGACAAGGCCATCCAGAGAATCAACAGGCAAATTGAGCAGTTCCCGAAGCAGGCTGGCCTTTACAACATTTTGGGACAAATCTATTTCGCCGATAAGAACTATCCCAAAGCTGAAGAGTCGTATCGGAAAGCCATATCGGTCGATAACAACAATCCTGATGCTTATAACCTGCTGGGGCAACTTTTCATCGCACAAAATTCGATTGATAAAGCGATCCAGGAATTTGAAAGCTTGCTGAGGCTCAACACCACATCGGCTACCACCCATACCATGTTGGGAATACTACATGACGCGCGGAATGCTCCGGAGAAATCGCAGTTGCACTATAGAGAAGCATTGAAGCTAGATCCGCAATCGGCTGTCGCGGCTAATAACCTCGCGTGGTTGCTGGCCCAATCCGGCGCCAATCTTGACGAAGCGCTTGGTCTTGCCCGCACGGCCAATGAGAAGCTACCGAATACTCCCAGCATCATCGATACGATCGGTTGGGTGTACTACAAGAAGGGCGCCTACGCTTCGGCGGTCGATTCGTTCAGAGAATGCGTCGGCAAAGCCCCCAACAACGCGGCATGCCACTATCACTTGGGACTTAGTTACTCCA
>QHXA01000191.1:10968-11550 GCA_003222755.1 Acidobacteriota bacterium | reverse complement strand
CAAGGGCTCAAGCTGAATCCTGCGGCCCCCGAAGCCACGGAAGCAAAGACTGTGCTGGCGACACTCGCGTCTCGATGAGCGAATTCAGCTGGGGCCTGCATGGCTAAACTCTGAAAACCTAGCATTAATGCGCGACTATCTAGTTGTATTCATCATCGCTGCCAGCCTCCCTGTGGCGTTTTTGAGGCCATACTATGGAATTCTTGTCTATGCCTGGATCAGCTACATGTATCCGCACCTGCTGGCGTGGTCCTTCGCTCAGCAGTTTCCCGGAGCCAAACTGACCGCCATTGCGGTTCTTGCGGGTACGTTTTTCACGCGCGAAGGAGACAACCGGCCTCTGTTTACAAGGGAAAGCGTGGCCATGATGCTAGTTTGGGGCACGTTTACCATATCGACGATTTTTGCTTTTCATCCCGTTGAGTCATGGGACAAATGGCAAGATGTCTCAAAAGTCATCCTAATGGCGCTGCTGACTTCAACTCTGCTGACATCGGAAAAGCGGCTGAACTACTTTCTGTTGGTCGTTGCGCTATCGCTTGGATTCTATGGAGCCAAGGGAGGGGTATTCAGCTTCAGATC
>QHXA01000191.1:9017-10918 GCA_003222755.1 Acidobacteriota bacterium | reverse complement strand
CCGATTCTTTGGTATCTCGCCAAGGCGGAAAGCGGCTACCGCAAGCGCATTCTGCAAGCGACCTTTTTCCTAGCCATTCCGGCTGTCATGTTCACCTACTCCCGTGCCAGCGCTCTGAGCTTAGCCGTTGTGCTTTTCGTGCTCATAATCAAGGGCCGAAACCCAATCCTGCCACTTGCCGCGGTCATGCTAGGCGGAATCCTTGTACTTCCTGCGGTACCGCAGAGATGGTGGGACCGTCAGCAGACCGTCCTCACGTACGAGCAAGATACGTCGGCCATGTCGCGCGTTGACAATTGGAAATTCTGCTGGCGCATTGCGGTCGACAACCCTTTAACGGGAGTTGGCTTCGAATATGGGACCAATGAGATGTTTGCAAAATACGCTCCAGAATTCTTGCAAACTTATGCACGTGGGCTGAATACGCACAGCATCTATTTTGCAATGATGGCGAGTCATGGCTTTACCGGTTTCTTTGTTTACTTCGGAATGATTGGCTTCACTTACCTGAGTTGCCGGCGCATTCGTAGAACCGCTCGAGCACACCCACACTTAGACTGGGTGGTAAAGTACTGCCAAATCGTTGAGGTCAGTCTTATTGCGTTTCTCGTCAACGGCGCCTTCGTCAATATGGAATATTTTGACCTACCCTACCATTTGGTGGCATTGGTGGCCAGTTTGAAGGTTCTTTGTGATCGCAAGCTCGCTGAGTCCGAAGAAATTGAAGTTCCCAGTGGTAGAACGGCTTTATCTACCGCCTCCGCCATATAGCAGGATAGAAGCTTATGAAATGCATAGCGTTCTGCCTAGTTGTGTTAGTCACCAATAGTGCTGGTCAGGATATTTTCTCCATCGGCATCATTGATACAGGACCAGGAATGGTGTACACGGAGACCGACTATGATGCCGGGCCTGCCGTTGGTAACATGCTGAATGCCCACTATTTTCCCGGAATCAATTTTTTCAACGGCGGCAGATACTCTTCCGCCCGTGGGGAACTCAGCTATGTTATACAACGGCCCCACTACCTCGAGGGAAATCCCAAACGGGCAGAATACATGAGTACCGCGCTATACCTGCGCGGCATGATTTACCTCCATCACGCCGACGGCATCGGTAAACACGACCTCGCCAAGACCGATTTCGAGGCTGCCATTAAGTGGAATCCGAATAACCATCTAGCGTATTTGGAATTATCGAGAGTGTATTCGGACCTTGGATTTGCGGCACCTGCCTTCAGGATTCTCGATCACCTACTAAAATTGAAGCCCGACCAGAAAATTGAAGATGAAGCCCGGACTGAACTGGACAAGCTAAAGCAGATTCCCTCGAGGTAATCAAAAGATTCGCTACCTGCCGTTTCCCTGCAGCGGGTCGTTGGACTATCTAGGCCGAAGCTCATTCTTGCTCGAAAGACTCTGAATCGGCAATCACCCCTTGAGAACACTATGAGAAACTTTCAAACTCTTGATGTCGTCGATTATCTCAGAATAATCCGCCGCCGGATTCTGTACTTAATAATACCCGCAGTGTTGGCCAGTGCGGCAACCGTGATCTATGTTTCGCGACTACCCTCGCTTTATAGATCCAGCACGACGATTGCGGTTTCGCCGAGGTTGCTGCCTGACGACTATATCGGTTCGTTGGTGCGAGAGACTGCAGCGGACCGGATTGCTTTCGTTGCCCAACAGCTTTCAAGCCGCACTTTCCTTGAACGCATTGTTCAAGAGTTTCAACTCGCACCGGCAGGCGCCAATATTGATGATTACGTAAACATGCTTGCTGGCAATAAGGAGATTATCGGCGGCGGAGGAAGTACATTCACAATTGCGTTCACTTCAACGCAGCCCGATCTGGTTCAGAGAATCACGCTGCTGCTCGCCGAAAGGGTAATGCAATTG
>QHXA01000191.1:4428-8976 GCA_003222755.1 Acidobacteriota bacterium | reverse complement strand
GAGCAGATAATGCAGGCCACGAACGAAGTGGCACAGAGCGACAACAAAATACGTGAGTTTTATCAGAAGCATTTTCCAGGTCTGCCCGAAGATCAGGCCGCTATTCTCCAAACGCTAAACGACTTAGGCAGGGAACGTGTGACAGTTGAGAACTCAATTGAGAGCATCACAACAGAGACGAAGTTGCTAGAGCAGAGACGTCAGGAGCAACAAAAATTCAAGATTGCAATGTCGTCCCGCGCTCCGGCCGGTCCCTCTCGCGCAGAAGGCCAAGCGAGACAACCGTCAAGAGCAGAGCAGCTCATAGCTGCAAAGCGTGATCAATTGGCTGCGGAAAGACTGAAGCACACGGATGACTGGCCCGACATCAGAGCCCTCAAACGAGACATCAAACAACTCGAAGAACAAGTGGCCACTGACAGGGCTGCTGAGACGAGCGCTGAGAAGAATGCTGAAGAGACTACTGAGAAGAGGGAACTCGGCGAAACACCTGGTCCGGCTCCGGCCGACGAAGTAGCCGCAAGCACTTTGTTGCCTCAACTGGATTTCTCTATAGATTTCAGCGATTTCGAAATACAGCTCAGACTCGAAAAGTTAGCCAGGGATCTTAAGCAGAGGCAAGAAGCAGAGGAGGAAATTGTAAGAAAGATCAATCAGTATAGAAGCCGTGTCAACGCGCCACCAGAGGTTCTTGACGAATTAGCGGGACTCCAACGGCAACGGCAGGTAGCAAATCAACGCTATGAGCTGTTGTCCGGCAAGAAATTTAGTTCCGATTTGGCAGGGCGAGTCGATACGGATATTAATAACCAAACATTCAAAGTTATCGATCCAGCAAACCTGCCCATAAGACCATTCGGTCCAAATCGTGAAAGGATGATCATGATTGGTTGTCTCGCCAGTTTCGCGCTGGGTCTTGCGCTGGTCTTTGCGAGGGAACTCCTGGATTCGACGTTGAGCGATGAAGATACAGCGGCAAGCGAGCTTAAGTTGCCGGTCTTGGCGTGTGTGCCGAACATACCTGCAGGTCGAAAGAAGCGCAGGGAGAGAACGAACTCCAAAGCCGGCATGGTCGCTGTGTCGGTCGGCCATGACTCCATCAACAAGTTCTCTCTCGACTATGCAGATATTCGAATCAAGAAAGTTGTGTTGGATCCTCTAACAGTTTCAGGCGAGCAATTTCGGGTCGTGCGGGCTCAGTTATCTGCTCTGCAGAAGAAGCGGAATCTCAGCCGGATCCTGATCGCCAGTGCTATTCCAAATGAAGGGAAGACATTTTCGGCATGTTGTCTGGCAGGCATTTTGGCACAGGAGCCCAGAAAAAGAGTATTGCTGATCGACGCCGATGTGCGCACTGGGAGCATATCGCATACACTTGGCATTATTGACGCGGGTCGAGGTAAAGGGCTGGCAGACGTACTGCGGGGATCCGCAACCCTAGAAGAAAGTCTGGTGGAGTGTTCGGATCTAAACTTTTCATTACTGCCATCAGGCACGATTGTACAAAATCCAACGGAAGTGTTGAGCTCTCCTGAATTCGAACGCGTAATGAAAGACCTCGCGCAGTTCTTTGACTGGATCGTCGTGGATTCACCGCCATCATTGGCGATGGCGGATGCCGACCTGCTGCTTAGGCAATGTGATGCAGCATTGCTGGTCGTGAATGCGGATAAGACACCGTTGAAGCTGATCAGAGACGCGGTTGAACGCATGGGTCGCGACCGTATATGCGGTGTTCTGATGAATCGGGTGCGGAATTTGAGTTCGTCACATTACTACAGCCGCTATTACCGTCAAGTCTCCCTCTCCAGCAAATAGACGACGCATATACGTATGTGGAGGTCATTCTTTCGTTATCTGACACTGCACAAAGTAGGTGCGGTGTTGATCGAAACAGGTCTGGTGGTTGTCTGCGTTCTCGCAGACACCCTGAACCGTCCTGTTGCATTCTCCTCTACCGAATACGCGCAATGGTTCTTGCGAGCCCTATTCGTCGCGCTAGTTTTCCAGGTGAGTCTCCATTTGCGAGATGTTTATGACTTTCGTGACAAGCCGTCGACGCCGGAATTTCTGGTTCGGCTCGGTCAAGCTCTGCTGCTGGCGAGCGCAGCACTGACAACTGGGCATTACCTGTTCTCTAACTTGGTGCAAGTCGCGCCTATCAGTTCAGGCGCGCGAGTTCTTACCTTAATTTCTGTTTTCCTGACAACTTGGCACATCCTGCTGAGAATGTATTTTGGCATCCGCTCTGACCGCACGAAACTGTTGATTGTGGGTACGGGTGACCTCGCTCAAACACTGGCACGCGAGATCCTGCGGCGTCCTGAACTCGGTATTGCGATCTGTGGGTTCGTCGACGATAAGCCTCATCTAGTCGGTGTGTCCCTCGTCAATCCGAAAGTGATTGGTTTGAATGCAGACTTAAAGCGGATTGTGGCTGAGATGAAGATCAATAAGCTTGTTGTCGAACTTCAGGATCGCCGTGGCCGCCTGCCAATCGACGATCTGCTTGCGCTGAAAACCCGTGGTACCGAAATCGAAGAGGCCACGAGCCTGTATGAGCGTCTTACGGGCAAAATCGCCATCGAAAATCTGAAGCCGAGTTGGATGATCTTCAACGAGGGATTCGAAGTGTCTCGCTGGTTGATCTTTCAGAAGCAGGCGGTATCCGTTGCCGTGTCATGCCTGTTGATGTTGGTCTTTCTTCCGTTGCTGCCGGTGATTGCACTACTGATCCGGCTTGATTCACGTGGCCCAATTTTCCATGGACAGGAGCGCGTTGGGCAAGAAGGAAAAATCTTTCGGCTATGGAAATTCCGATCCATGTATGAAGGCGCCGAACGGGACACCGGCCCAGTGTGGGCCAGTGCTGACGACGCTCGGGTCACACGTGTTGGAAAATATTTGCGGCGAATGCGGTTGGATGAATTACCGCAGCTCTACAACGTATTAAAGGGTGAAATGACTCTCGTGGGACCGCGCCCGGAGCGGCCGCATTTCGTCAAACAGCTTTCCTCAATGATTCCGTTCTACGATATCCGACATTCCGTGAAACCTGGTGTGACTGGATGGGCTCAAATCAACTATCAGTATGGGAATTCAGTCCAAGACGCGATTGAAAAGTTGCAATACGATCTGTTCTACATCAAGAACATGTCTGGCCTTCTCGATCTTGTAATCCTGTTCAACACGGCGAAAACCGTATTGGTCCGCAAAGGCTCTTAATGCATCCCGGCAAATCCGCGAATACGCGGACGGGACTTATTGTCCGCGAGGATTAAATGCTAAATGCGCTCACGGTAGACGTCGAAGACTACTTTCATGTCGAAGCGTTTGCGCACCATATTCCTTACCATGCGTGGGACTCATACGAACCGCGTGTGGAGCGTAATGTGTTTCGCATTTTAGAGCTTTTCGCCAGATACGGTGTTACCGCGACATTTTTCGTGCTGGGATGGGTTGCCGAAAAATTTCCGAACCTTGGAAAAGAGATTGCCTCGGCTGGTCACGAAATCGGTTGCCACAGCTACGCTCATCGACGGCTGCATCTCATGACTTCTGCGGAGTTTCGTAAAGATTTGCGGTTAGCGGCGACTTTAATCGGCGATCAGGTCGGCAAACCAATACGTTGTTTTCGGGCACCGAGTTTTTCGATCGTTCGCGAAACGATGTGGGCGTTTGAAATTTTGGCCGAAGAAGGTTTTTTCATCGACTCATCGATATTTCCGGTGCGGCATGACTTTTACGGTATTCCGGACGCCAACCGTTTCCCTCATCGAGAACACGCACTGTCCAATAAGGCCGTGTTTGAGTTTCCAGCGTCTACCATACGCGTCGGGAATCGAAATTACGGTGTAGCCGGCGGAGGGTATCTGCGCTTGATGTCCTACGGCATGACCCATTGGGCCATCAGACGTATTAATGAAGTGGAAGGTCACGCAGCGTTGGTTTATTTCCATCCTTGGGAGATCGACCCTGCACAGCCCGTTATCCGTTCAGGGTTTCGTTCCACTGTTCGTCATTACACAAACTTGTTCACAATGGAAGGCAAGATTGAGCGGCTGCTGCAGGAGTTCAAATTCACGAGCCTGACGAAATCATCCATGCAATACCAGGACGCCATGGCAGCAGTATCAGCAGAACGAGTAACATCGCCTGAACACCGTCAGGCCGCTGCTGCCGCCGCCGCCGACAAGAGCACATCTAACCGATGACAAAATTGTCATTTCCACTAGTACTAGCCCTGTCTCTATTCGAGCTATCCCCCGTAACGGGGAGCATCACTCCGTCCGGCGCACAATCGCCCGCCCCCGCCGCCCATCGGATTCTTCAGGTGGGGCCGGGCAAACCTTATGCACTTCCAAGCCAAGCGGCCGCAGCGGCCATAGATGGGGACATCATCGAAATCAGCCCGGCACTCTATGCGCGCGACGCAGCAGTATGGCGCGCAAACGGTCTCACATTGCGCGGCGTCGGCGGACGGCCACATCTGAAAGCGGATGGCGCCAGTGCTCAGGGAAAGGCAATATGGGTGATTCAGGGTGATAA
>QHXA01000191.1:0-4419 GCA_003222755.1 Acidobacteriota bacterium | reverse complement strand
ACATCGAGTTTTCAGGCGCTAGAGTTCCGGATCAAAATGGCGCTGCTATACGTGCAGAAGGCGAAAAGCTGATTATTCGGTATTGCTACATACACGACAACGAGATGGGCATTCTGTCGGGGAGGTCGAACGCGGAGATCCTAATTGAAAGTTCGGAGTTTTCGGGTAGCTACGGCGATTACAACCACAATATATACATGGGAAACATCCGGAAATTTACGCTCCAGTTCAGTTACATCCACCACGCGAGCCACGGCCATAACGTCAAAACGCGAGCCGGCACAAACTTTATCCTCTACAACCAAATCATGGATGAAAAATCTGGTAGCTCGAGCTATGCGATCGATATTCCAAACGGCGGACGGTCCTACCTCATTGGCAATGTAATTCAAAAGGGACCGAATGCGGAAAATTCCAGCGTCATAGCTTATGCCGCAGAGGGTGCGACGAACGAATGGCAGGAGCTCTATTTGGTGAACAATACGGTCGTGAGTGATTTCGGTCGAGGCCTGTTTTTGAACATGCATGTGACTCCAACGCAGCTTTTAGTAACGAACAACATTTTTGCAGGCGCTGGTGTCGCACTCAACACGACTACTGGGACGCACCATAACCTCGTAGGACGCGATCCAATGTTTCAAAGTAGGGCGACGTATGATTACCGACTCCTGCCGGGATCGCCCGCTATCGACGCCGGATCAGATCCTGGCATTGCTGCGGGTTTCAATTTGAACCCACAATTCCGGTACGTCCACCCTTTGGGCCACGAGGTAAGAAAGATTATCGGTGCTCCTGACCTGGGAGCCTTTGAATACCCCACGCATTGAGTCCGCAGTGTTTTGTTGAATCGTAATGAATCGAGGTCTGAGATGAAGCGAGTTGCAGCAGGTCTATTTGTGTTTTGTGTCTTGTCTTATACAGCTTTTGCGCAAACCAGGAATAACGTTAGCCCGGCGCGGCCGGGGGGGCCGGCCACCGGATCGGCTTCCAGACGCATTCCTCCACCAGTTGCCGACGGATACACCATTTCTCCCGAAGACGTGCTGGCAATCAGCGTTTGGAAAGAGCCGGATCTTGTGGCTCGGGTTGCAGTGAGATCTGACGGTATGATCGGGCTTCCTCTACTGAACGATGTTTTTGCTTCAGGTCTGACGACCGATGAACTAATGAAAAAGCTGACGGAGGCCTTTTCGCGGTTCGTGAACGAGCCAATTGTCACCGTCAATCCTGTGGAAATTCACAGCCAGGTTGTTTACGTCTTTGGTTCCGTCGCCAGACAGGGGGAATTTCCTTTGGGAAGACCGCTGACAGTAATGGAACTACTAGCCAGATCTGGCGGGTTTGCGGAGTACGCAAATGCTAAAGACATCCAGATCATCCGCACCACTCGTGACCCCTCTACAAACCAGGATGTCATCACAGTGCATCGTTTCAATTACAAGGAATACGTGGAATCGAGAAATTTTAAGCAAAACATACTTCTTCGAAGCGGCGATTTCATAATCGTTCCTTAGCCGTGGAGAGCGAATTAACTGAATGCGAATCATCAGATCCCGAAAAGCATTGCTGCGGTTCACAATTTTTGTTTTCTGCTTTACGCACGTATTGGTACCGCTTTTAGGCGCACAAAACCAGCCCCAGACGACTCCTGGTAATGAGACGGGATCAGGACAAACTGAGCCAAAGATCGTGATAGAGGATCGGTCCCCCCGTCCAGGATTGTCTTTCCTTAATGGTCTTTCAGAGTTGCGCGTTCCCGTTGGGTTTGCCGTCGGAGTCACTCACGTCTATGCGCCCGATCCAGCATCACGCGACGCGCCCCCGCAATTTACGTCGGTGACCCCACGATTGTTCACGCAATTTAGGAGGAAGGGATTTCAGTTCCTGCTGGACTATCAGGTTGGTTTCAGCCGGTACAAGCAAACACAAGAGCACAGGCGTTATGATCAGTTGGCATCACTCGCCCTCAACAAGACAATATCGCGGCGCAGGTTATCCGTGAATGTGGCGGACCAAACGCAATGGATTTTCAATGATGGCACTTTTCCAAATTTCTATGTGCTCGCTTCAGCGACAGCCCTCCGCGATTTTTCAGGTTATGCAGTCAATGTTTATAGCCACCGCCAAAAAATCTTCAGGCAGTCCGCCGGCCTTAACGCTGACTACCGTCTCAACAAGAAAGGCAGTGTGGGTGTTTTCGCGGCCTACGATATGTTGCGCTACCGGCATGACGTGCCAGTTACACATGGGCTTTCTCTGGGAGTGCGATCGGCATACCAGATTCGGAAGTGGCTGTCGTTCGACAGCACCTATTCTACGTACGTTGCTACTGTAGATGAGCGTCTGAGGACGGCCAGTATCCAGAGACTACAGTTCGGAGGTTTCAGATACAGACTTGGTCGGAATACCGAAGCCTTTACATCAGTAGGAATTGAGCACTCGCGTTCCTTGGGCACTAACTACTCAGCCGCGAGTTTCGAAGCCGGTCTTAGCAGAACGAGTAGGTCCAACCAGCTTTCGATGGTTTACCACCGAGGATTGTCGACCGCATTTGGCGGAGGAGTAGTGCTGGGTGGATCGAGCGCCTCCGCTTCGTTTTCGCAAAGCCTTGCAAGGCGAATGTCTTTATCGATAGATTCAGCCTACGCGAAAGGAGCCTCGTCCAGTCGATATTCATCTCTTGAAATGATTTCTGCTGCTGGAACGTTACAAACCTCACTCACAAGGCATATGTTGTTCACTACCAGCTACTCGCACATTTCGCAACGAGCGGCGAATCTCTCGTTTAACTCTGTTAACCTACACCGCTATGTGGTCTCGGCAGGTCTCTACTATTCTATTCCAGACTTGCTGGGCAGGCGTTAGTTCATGAGCCGCCTTCTATGACACGTGTTGCTTTGACTGAGGTTACCTCAGAGCCTGGCGTCGTCATCGAGCCACCTCGAGGTGTCTTTCACCTAGATGTCAAGTCGATCTGGCAATATCGTGTGCTTCTCTATTTCCTAATATGGCGCGATCTAAAAGTTCGCTACAAACAGACGGTCATCGGCATCGGTTGGGCCATCATACAACCTTTGGTCAGCATGTTGATCTTTACAGTCATTTTCGGGTATTTCGCCAAGCTGCCTTCAGATGGCCTGCCTTATCCGATCTTTGCCTACACGGCGCTGCTGCCCTGGAACTATTTCGCTAGTGCGCTTCATCGATGTAGCGTCAGCATTGTTGGTGATGCTCATCTTGTGACGAAGGTTTATTTTCCCCGGCTCATTTTGCCGATCGCCGGCACGATATCCGGTCTGGTGGATTTTTCTATCTCCTTCATCCTGTTAATAGGAATGATGCTCTGGTACGGTGTCTTTCCGACTTGGTCGGCCTTGACGATTCCGATATTCCTTATGTTTGCTTTAGGCACTGCATTGGCTATCGGGTTGTGGTTAGCCGCTCTCAATGTACGATATCGAGACGTCGGCTATACCATTCCCTTTCTCGTACAGGTGTGGATGTTCTTGTCTCCGATTGTTTATCCGGTCACGATTATTCCTGAAAAGTACCAGCTCCTCTATAGACTCAATCCGATGGTGGGAGTGATCGAAGGTTTTCGCTGGGCACTACTCGGAAAGGGAAATCCTTCTCCCTGGCTGATGGCCGTTAGCGCAGCTGTGATTAGCGTGTTCTTCGCAGCTGGCCTGCTGTTCTTCAAGAAAATGGAACAGACCTTCGCGGATATCGTTTAGGGACAAAGCCGATGACAGACGTTGCAATTAGGGCAGATAAGTTAAGCAAACGCTACAAGATCGGCGCACGGCAAAACCGCCACGATACGCTGCGGGACCAAGTGGTGAACAGCATGAAATCGCTGTTTTCCCGCAATGGACATGGTGCATCGAGAGAGACCCGCTCCTCTATGGCCTGTGCTCAGGCGTCGGACTCTGCCGGTCCGCGGTCCTCTAGCATCAATCATTCGGATCACATCTGGGCTCTCAAGGATGTCTCTTTCGAACAAACACGGTGAAGTGGTCGGTTTCATAGGCCGAAACGGCGCCGGCAAGAGCACCTTGCTGAAAATCCTCTCTCGCATTACTCAGCCCACCACGGGTCGTGCTGAGATCTCCGGGCGCGTCGTATCTCTTCTCGAAGTGGGAACAGGATTTCACCCGGAATTGACGGGACGGGAAAACATATATCTTAACGGCGCAATTCTGGGAATGAAGAAGTGGGAGATCGCGACAAAGTTTGATGAGATTGTTGCGTTCTCGGAAATCGAAAAGTTCATTGACACCCCGGTGAAGCGGTACTCCAGCGGGATGTACGTCCGATTGGCTTTCGCGGTGGCTGCGCACCTTGAGCCAGAAATACTGATTGTGGATGAGGTGCTTGCCGTAGGCGACATTGCTTTTCAAAAAAAATGCTTAGGGAAAA
>QHXA01000190.1:14068-16847 GCA_003222755.1 Acidobacteriota bacterium | reverse complement strand
ATTACAGCCTTGTTGGTGATCGCACTGTTTACTTCAAGCTCAGGGTACGGCCACCATTCCGCAGCCGGAATCGACCGCACGAAAACAGTGACCGTCGAAGGCACTGTCAAACAATTCAAATGGGGCAATCCTCACTCTTGGCTCGAAGTCGAGGTGGCGAACAGTAAGGGCGCAAGCGACATCTGGAACTTTGAAATGAATCCTCCTGCGTTCCTGGTTCGGAGTGGCTGGAAGTCCACTTCTGTCAAAGCCGGCGACAAGGTGAAGGTCACCGGACGGCCCTTTGTGAACGGCGAACCCGGAGGAATTTTCGTCTCGCTGACATTGCAAGACGGGCAAGTGCTCGGTGCCGGGCAACAGCCCTCGCAGCCGGCGCAGCGCTGAAACTACGCATTTGTACGATCCATGGGCGGTCATAGACCGCCCGCCCCTACAGTTCCCTTATGCTGCCTTCAATTCAGCCTGCGTTTGCATCAGCTGAACAACGTGCCCGCGACTGATCACGCCCGCCAATCTGCCGTTGGAAATTACTGGTAACAGGTTCACCTCTTCGCGGGCCATCAACTGCAGGGCGTCGGCGAGAGCTGTATCGGGCGAGACCTTAGGCACGTGTTCCAAGGGATCTAGGATGTCCGCAAGTATCGTAAAGGGCCACCGTTCGCGTGGGACCCGCTTCAGCTCATTGATGGTCACGATTCCGAGTTGCCGGCCGCCCTGAGTGACGACGAAGCAACGCCGTCCGGTGCGCAGCAGATGGTCTTCGGCAAAGGTTCGGAGATTCACATTCGAATCAACGGCGGGGCAATCCTGAGACATCACATCACCGACGCGAAGATGCGCAAGCGCGGCCGAAACTTCGACGCCGGCCTGGCTGGCGCCAGCGGCGTCTGCGAGAAACCACCCGATAAACGCGAGCCATAGTCCACCAAAAGCTCCAGTGTAGAAAAACCGGAAGAATCCGAACACGATGAACGCAATGGCGATGAATTGTCCGACCCCGGCTGTGATCTTTGTCGCACGCACAAGATTTCGATTGATTCCCCAGACAATCGATCGCAGCACCCGGCCCCCGTCAAGAGGGTACCCCGGAATCATATTGAATACGGCAAGCGAGATGTTGATGTAACCAAGCCACACGAGGCCTGCCCACAAAGGGGCTGGCGGCGTTCCCGCCATAGGCCGCCACCCGGCCACGCGAGCGATTGCGAGAAACAGTAATCCGATCACGAGGCTGGTAATCGGACCTACGATCGCCATCCAGAATTCCGATTTCGGATCTGATGACTCCCGTTCAACGTTAGCGACGCCACCGAGCGCAAACAGAGTGATTGATTTCACCGGTATTCCCCGAGCATTCGCAACAGCTGCATGAGACAACTCATGTGCCACGATGCTGGCGAAGAACAAAAGGCCTGTAATCGCAGCCAAAGACCACGTCAATCCCGCGCTCCATTGCGGGTTCACGGTGTGAAAATGTCCTGACAGCGAAAACATAATCAGTAACGCAATGATGAACCAACTGTAGTGCAGTCCGATTTCAATACCGAAGATTCGACCAAGTCGAATGCTTGGACGCATTGTGTGTACCTCCAAATTCTGTGCTCGAGGAGAACCTGACGAGCATTAGCTTCTTTAAGGCTCAACTACGCCGCCTTGGGCGCACCTTCAGCGCGTCGATATCGACTCGGCTTATTCCCTCTCCCTCGGGATACCAGTTCGAGTTCCCCGTTTAAAACCAAACGCTGGAGAACTCGCGAAAGTGAACCTCGATTCACAGCCACATTGGGAGCAGTTTGCCGAAGGTACTTGAAGACTTCGTCGAGCGAAAAGTCGTCATCACGTGACTGGTCGAGAAATGCGCGTACTAACTGTTGAACCGCGAGCCGTGGAAGCCGTTCCGGCCGGCCCGGTGACTTACCCGCCATTTTCCAAATCAGCTCAAGCGCTTCTATCTTTTGGCGGTATTCGTTCTCAATCTGCCGCTTCAGGCGTAGGTACTCTCTTTCCTTCATAATGATTTAGACGGGCAGCACTTGATCCGAGACAATCAGTACAGCATCATTTCTTGTGCTAACGCTGACACTTGGCTCCGTACTGATTCTCACAGTTCTGTGGGAAGCTTTCGAAACCATCATCCTTCCGCGACGTGTCCGGCGTCGATTCCGGCTGACACGCCTCTACTACCGAAGCACATGGTTGCCGTTGTCAACCATGGTCCGCAGGATTCGAGGCACCCGGCGGAAGGAAACGCTGCTGAGCTTCTTCGGACCTCTATCTTTACTGGGTCTGCTCGCGATATGGGCTGTCGCGCTCGTGTTGGGTTTCGCGCTACTTCACTATGGCCTTGGCTCGCAGCTTAGAGCCGATTCTGAAATGCCGACTTTTGTGATGGATCTATATGTCAGCGGAACCAGTTTTTTCACGCTTGGTCTCGGAGATGTTGTGCCTGTCAGTTGGCCAGCCCGAGCGGTAACAGCTCTGGAAGCTGCCGTCGGATTTGGATTCTTGGCCATTGTGATTGGATATCTGCCGGTGATCTATCAATCGTTTTCCCGGCGCGAGGTCGTCATTTCGATGTTGGACGCCCGGGCCGGATCGCCGCCCACAGCCGCTGAGCTTTTACGGCGCCACGCCGCAGATCACACACTGGACGCGCTCGATGCCTTGCTACGCGACTGGGAACATTGGTCGGCTGAGTTGCTGGAGAGTCATCTTTCGTATCCGGTTCTCGCCTACTTTCGGTCGCAGCACGATAACCAGTCCTGGTTGGGAGCGCTAA
>QHXA01000190.1:10656-13924 GCA_003222755.1 Acidobacteriota bacterium | reverse complement strand
CAGATTTCCAGCGCATCGACAGGCTCAATGCGGCAGATATCAAACGGCTACAAGCGACTCTTCGGGCCACGGGATTGGAACCGGCAGATCCTGAGGGCCAGCGCCTGGCGCACTTCAGGCGGATGTATGAGCCGTACGTTCACGCGTTAGCTCGCTACCTGCAAATGGATCTGCCTCCTTGGCTCCCAGTGTCCTCGCCGAAAGATAATTGGCAAACGACAGCCTGGGAGACCGACCAATAGTCGTCGCAGCCGGAATCAAGGCTCGGACTGTCTTGACCTAAAGCGTCAATACGCTTGACCTATAGCGTCAATACGATTGAGGCCTCAGGGGTCCAGTCTTGAAAATACTTGGATTGTTGCATCAACGTAGGAACTGCCAAATTTGAACTAAATACACGGCTTCCAAATGACTACCCAAGACCCCTCGAGCTGAAAAACACATCGAAGGCGGTTTGGCACACCGTCTGCAAAGACCTCCGGCATCGGAGGATTCGATGAGCGGGAACGGTGAACGCAAGACGCAAAGACGGTTCTGGGACATTCCAAGCGCGCGCGGCGGTCAAAGCCGGTTACTCTTCACGGCACTTTCGCAGGATCATTGAAGAAGAGGGTATACCGGTGATGCGGATTGGCCGGAAGTTCTTCATCCTCAATCGCGATTTGGAAAACTGGCAGTTGATGCACGCCCATTCGAAAACGGAAGATCGCACCAAACAGGTGAGCTAATGCATCGGTTTACGATCCAACCATTTTCGAATAAATGGATCGTGCTGTTCCCGCTTCTTCGGTGCCCTTTACGATAGCGCGGCCATCCTTGAATAACGTGAGTTCGTAAGGTGGCGCCGAGCACCTCAACAAAAAATCGTTGAACTCAACTGCGCCAAAAGCTGCGATCGATTTCGACAGCTCGTTGAAATCGATGTCTCCTTTAACTTCAGGAATCAGCTGAACCGCATTCCTTCCACAGAGTGTGATTGTGCGCAGAGGATTCCCATCCAGATATTCAAACTTGCCCTCTGCGCAAACGGGACAGGTGGCCATAGAATCCTTGCCTACGTCGACTCGCTGAAATCGGTGCGACCACACATCATAGGCTGTGAGCCGGATGTGATCGGGATCGAGATTGCCGGTAAGGAATTTCAACGCTTCCGCCACCTGCATTGATGCAATGATGTGTGTGGCCGGCGCGAGTACCCCCGCAGTTTCGCAAGTCGGAGAAGTTCCGGGAGCCGGAAGACTTCCGAGCAAGCACCGGAGACATGGCGTTGTGCCCGGAAGGACGGGCATTACCAAACCATAGCTGGCCACGGCAGCTGCGTAGATCCAGGGCTTGCACCGCTTCGCGCAAGCATCGTTGACGACGAAGCGGGTCTCAAAATTATCCACTGCGTCCAGGACGAGATCGACATCGGCGAGAAAATCTTCGATGTTCGATGGATTAACATCTTCGACCATTGCCTCGATTTGAACCGCCGAGTTGATTCGCCGCAGCTTGACTTCAGCAGCGACGGCCTTGGGCAGGTTGTTGCGAATATCGTCCTCATCGAACAACGATTGCCGTTGCAAGTTGGACAGCTCGACGAAATCGCGATCAATCAAACGGACAAATCCGATCCCGGCACGAACAACCTGGTCAGCTGTAACCGTCCCCAGCGCACCGAGGCCAATAATCAGGACGCGAGAGGATGCGAGCCGACGCTGGCCCGGTTCGCCTAGCGGAGCGAATCGGATCTGCCGGGAATATCGATCATCCGGAGGCAAGGGCTTCCAACTCCTGTTTAATCGTTTTGTAAATCGCGTTGACCAGTGGCTGCGTCTCAATAGCCATGGCTTGAGCGATCACTGTGTTGAATTCGCGTTTGTGTTTGGGCAAAACGAAGAATGGCGGCAGGTCCGCTTGCCGCAGAACGGTATTGCCGAACATAATCGCGACGGTAAGATTACCTGACTCGAAAGGCCAAATATCGGCGATCCGCGAGAGTACGAGGGCCGCCCGTTCGATCGGATGAATTTCAGCAACACTCTCGGCCGTGAGCCAGGCAAAGAAATTATCGAGCGAACGGTCGATGAATTCGGGATCCGGACAGTCCTGGCCGCGGAATAGAGGCCTCATCGCGTGTTGCCGCAACGCGCCGCCGAACACGATGGAATGAATTTCGAGCAGACCTGATTTCGTGGGCTCCTGAACAACTTCCCGGGCGCGGCGAACGTTTGTTCCGCCTTCAAATTGCTCAATGAGCGCGTCGGATTTCTCCCAAACTGGTGTTGTGTTGAGATGCTTGAAGCGTTCGAGGTCCGCAAACTGCAAACGGGTCCGCAGCATCGATTCGGAGTAGATTGGCAAATCTTCAGCCATTTTCGCGAACTGCGAAGTCTATTATCTCCTCTGGCTCAACGCCTGCTTGGTCTCCTTATCGATGGCCTTCTGGCGAGCTACTTCGCGTTTATCATGAACTTTGCGGCCCTTCGCGAGGGCTAGCTCACATTTCAGCCGCCCATCTTTAAGGTACATTCGGAGGGGCACGAGCGTAAGACCTCGTTCGGTGGTTCGCCCAATCAGCCGGTTGATTTCGGAGCGCTTCAACAGCAATTTACGCGTTCGCAGCGGATCGTGATTCGAATAATTACCATGCGAGTACGCGCTGATGTGGCAATTCAAGAGCCAGACCTCGCCAGACTTGACGATGCCGTATGAATCTTTGAGATTCACTTTCGCTTCGCGCGCGGATTTGATTTCCGTCCCGGTCAGCACAATCCCCGCCTCAAATTTTTCGATGATGTCGTAATTATGAAATGCCTGCCGATTGGCCGCGATTTCCTTCACGGCTATCGCTGCTGGATACCAGCCGGACCGATGACCGACGGAGGCGCGAACAAGCCGTTGTTCGAGTTCGCAGGCGGGTTCTGCGTACCAAAGGGACTGACTGCTCCGAATGGGCTCGGACTGCCGATTTGTGCGCCAGGAACACCCACACCCTGCTGGGGCTGGATAATCGGCTGCCCCAGCGACTGACCAGGTTGCGTGAACAATGGATTCTGCTGCCCCGGGGTAGCAACAGGCTGCTGGGCGCGTGGATTGGGAATGGGTCCAAATGGCGTCTGTACCATCGGTGGCTGCCCTTGCTGTTGCTGCTGTTGAAAGGGCATCTGCTGTGGGGGCGGGAAATCTTGAACAAACGGCTGCTCAATCTGCTGCGCGGATGGGGGTGGAGGGTAGGCCGGCTGCGCCTCTCCGGCGGAGGAGGCTGTTTGCGAAGCAGCGGTTA
>QHXA01000190.1:10228-10646 GCA_003222755.1 Acidobacteriota bacterium | reverse complement strand
AGCGGCAGACCCTGGAATATTTTTCGAACAGCGTCGTCGACGTTCAGGCTGGAAAATTTGACGCTGATGTTCCGGTTCGCCAGCTCAGGAGGAACTTTCGACTTCATACCCGTCGCCTGATCCACCAACTGCAGCAGTCGTCCGAGTGAAATGGCTTCGGCATTGACGGAGAGTTTGCTATCGATGAGGTTGATTTCGGGTCCTTTGGCGGCTGCGGCCGTACAGAACAGCAAAACGAAAATAATTGCGGCGCCCCATCGCTTCATCGATTTAAACCTCGATTCATAAAGACAGTTTCAATTATACCTTGGTTCACTAGATGTAAATTTGCATTTACTTGGCCCCACGCCCCAACAGCACCACCGGGACCGTCTTCAGCAAAATTTTTAAATCCAAGAGCAAAGACCAGTTGTCAATG
>QHXA01000190.1:0-10206 GCA_003222755.1 Acidobacteriota bacterium | reverse complement strand
GTCGAAGCTGACTTCATTGCGGCCACTGATTTGCCACAGGCACGTCATGCCGGGTTTCATACTGAGGCGGCGGCGCTGCCATCGTTCATAGCGCGCGACTTCCTCGGGAAGCGGAGGCCGGGGGCCGACTAAGCTCATATCGCCGCGCAGTACATTAAAAACCTGCGGCAATTCGTCGATACTGAATCGGCGGATGATTTTGCCGATAACTGTGACGCGCGGATCACGCGAGGACTTGAAGACGGGGCCGTCCATTTCGTTGAGCGATTGCAGTTCCACCCGGAGCTGTTCGGCGTGATCGATCATGGACCGGAATTTGTACATGACAAACTGCCGTCCATTCAGCCCACAACGTTTTTGCTTGAACAGTACTGGACCGCGTGATGTCAGTTTGATGAGGATTGCTGTTGGAAGCATGAATAATGGCCCAAAGATGAGCAAGATCAAGCCGGCAAGGACAAGGTCCAGCATTCGGCGGACAAACATCAGCGCTTCGTTTGTGGGTGTCGTACTAAAGGAAAGCAGCGGGAAGCCGTCGAATTCGTGCAGCTCGATTCGCGCTATGGAATGAGGAAAGAAGTTCAAAACAACTCTGGCTGTAACCCCAAGCTCCTCGCACAGAAGGAACGTATCGGTGAACTCGTCCATGCTCTCGCGGTCGGCGACGAGGATCAGTTCGTCTACACCGCCGCCTTCGAGGAGCGCGCGAACTTCATCCCTGCTGTAAACGCCGACAAGCTTCAGGCCCCACACGCGGTGCTGCTCAACCGTGCGCGCGAAGTCATAAGCGTCTGCTCCATGACCGACGACGGCCACGTTGCGTACGTCCAATGCGCCGTGCCTCGTGACTTTCATCAAAACGACACGATAGGACACCAGAAAGATGTAATCGAACGCCAGTGTGAACAGGACAATGAAGCGGTTCGAAGTATCCGGCTTCACGAAGGAGATTGCAGCGGCCATGACCAAACCAGCAAAACCTATTGCCTTGGACAACCGGACAATCTGCGTCAGCGGAGGCAGAGTCGGTTCGGAATAAACGCGGAACAGGGGCAGCAGGACGGCCCAGGACGGAAAGATGACTGCCAGGAGCCACAGGTATACTCGAACGGGCATTACGGTGTGCCCTTCCAGTTCGAACAACGACCGGAAACTGTACGCCAGAAAAAAGCTTGCCGTCGTGAGAAGCAGATCCCATATCCACAGCTCGACAGCAAAAATCCTTTTTCTTTGATCAATCATGCGAGTCCACGATGAATGCGGATTATAGACTTAGAACGCCCACATTATTGGCCGTCGTCGCTGTTTTAGCAATCTGCCTTTCCGGCTGCGCTGCGCGGCAGGCCTACAAGCGCGGCCAGCGCGCCGAGGTAACGAAAAACTTCGAGGCAGCGATGACCGAATACAAAGCCGCGATCGACAAGAACCCGGCCAACATCGAGTACCAATTGAAATATCAGCAGGCTCGATTCAACGCGGGTGTTGAGCATTTCGAGGCCGGCCGCCGCGCTTTGGACAAAGAAGATTATGAAACGGCGAAGATGGAATTTATTCGGACGACACAAATCGATCCCACTCACGTGCTGGCACAGCAGCAACTCGCGAAAGTGAATGCCATCCTGGCCGCTAAAAGCCGTGGTGCGGTCGAGCCGGAAATACAATTTGAACAACTCCGCCAAGCCACTCGGACTGACCCCAGCGTGCAGTCTCAGATCGAGCCGACAGTCACTGGACCGATCGATATTCATATGAACCAAGACAGCAGGGTCGCTTTCGAAACGATAGCGCAACTGGCTGGCCTGAATGTCATCTTCGATCCGGATTTTAGGGGCACGCGAATTCCAATCGACCTAACCAAAGTCGATATCTTTGAGGCGCTCGATATTCTGGCGTTGCAGACCCGCTCTTTCTGGAAACCGATCAACAAAACGACCATTCTCGTTTCTCCGGATAATCAAACGAAGCGGCGTGACTATGACGATCTGATCCTGAAAACCATTTACCTGACGAACAGCGTTACCTCGACAGAGATTACCGAAGCAATAACGGCTCTTCGGACGCTGCTGAATATGCGCTATCTCGCGCAAAGCACGTCGATGAATGCGATCATCGTCCGCGACACGGCGGATCGCATCGCGATTGCAGAGAAGATCATCGAAGATCTCGACAAGGCCAAACCGGAGGTACTGGTTGAAGCGACTGTGATGGAAGTCGATCGCAACACGCTTCGCCAGCTGGGACTGCTGCCACCCCAGGGAACACAGCTGAGCTTTACTGGCGGCGGGACGACCACGACAAACTCCAGCACCGGCACACCCACCACCACAACAAGCAACTCGACAACATTGCGCGGTCTACAAAGCATCAATAGCGGCAGTTTCTCGGTGAATATTCCGCCGCTGGTCGCCCAATTCCTGGCATCCAGTTCAAACACCAAGTTGATCCAAAACCCGCAAGTGCGGGCGACCGACGGAAAGCTGGCGTCGATCAAAATCGGCTCGAATGTCCCGATCGCGTCCGGAACGTTTCAGCCGGCATTTGTCGGCGCGACCGGCACGCCGGTCGTGAACTTTCAGTTCGTACCCGTCGGCGTGAATCTGGATATCACGCCCCGTGTTCTTCTCAATCGTGAAATCTCGATGAATGTCCAGGTCCAGGTTAGCGCACTTGCGGGCGATCGGAACGTCGGTGGTGTCACGCAACCGGTGCTCACGAACCGCCAGGTGCAGCATGAAATCCGTCTCACGGAAGGTGAAACGAACATTCTGGGCGGAATCATCACGGAATCCGAAGCCACATCACTCGGCGGACTTCCTGGCCTGAAAAATATCCCGATACTCAGGTACTTCTTTGCGCAGGAACAGAAAACTCGCGACCGCACGGAAATCATCATCATGCTAACGCCGCACATCCTTCGCATGCCGAACATTCAGGCAGTGAACATGCGCGGCCTCAACACTGGTTCTGAAACGATACCGCGCCTGCGGACGAGCCTGGGAATCGGTCAACCGCCGGCCGGGGGCCCCACAACGGCCGCCGCTGCGCCTGCGGTCCCGGTTCCTCCGCCAGCGCCCGCTCCGCCGGTGGCTAATCCGCCTGTGCCGCAGCGGACCACGAACTCGACCGTCTCGTTACTGTTAACATTGTGGGGAACGGAACTGATTTTTACGCGGTGGATCTCACATTTGCCTTTGATCCAGGCGCTTTCACCATTCGAGAAGTTCGCGAAGGCGGATTTTTGAGCCGCGATGGTCAGATCGTTGCCTTTGTCCAACGAATGGAGACGGACAGCGGAATGCTTCGCATTTCGCTCGAAAGACCACCAGGATCGATGCCCGTTTCCGGAACCGGAAATCTCGTGACGCTGACGCTGGAACGCGGAGCACGGCCCGGAGACTCCATGCTGAGAATTACCGAGTTCCGCATTCGCGATGCGCAACAGAATGCCGCGGCCGGCAGGACAACAGAGATTACAGTTTCTGCGCCATGAAGTTCGCGACGCATCGCGGTTTCACACTGATCGAACTGATTGTGACGGTGATGATCATCTCAATACTCGTCGGCCTGGCAGTGCCGCTTGCCCGCAACTCGATCAAGCGGGAAAAAGAATTTGAATTGAGAGCGGCACTGCGAGACCTTCGGACGGCCATCGATAAATATAAGGATCTGACGGACCGCGGATTCATCATGCAAAAATTCGACACGGAAGGTTACCCGGAAACACTGCAAGTGCTCGTAGACGGCGTCGATATGGTTGGACAAGTGAATAAAAAAGTTAAATTTTTGCGGCGCATTCCTAGGGATCCGATGACGAACTCGACCGAATGGGGGCAGCGCTCATACCAGGATGATCCGAAGGCGACTTCTTGGGGCGGTCAGAATGTCTTTGATGTGTACACGAAATCCGAAGGGACGGCGCTAGATGGAACCAAATACAAAGATTGGTAAGAGCCGCGGGTTTACGCTGCTCGAGTTGATGATCGTGATCACGATCATCGCCATCTTGGGTGCAGTCGCGATCCCGATATACAAGGCGGTGGTGCTCAACGCCAAGGAAACCGTACTGAAGGACAACCTGCGAGAACTCCGCCGTGTGATTGACCAGTACACGGCGGACAAGAAAAAGGCGCCGCAGTCATTGCAGGATCTAGTGGATGCCGGCTATTTCCGGCAATTACCGATCGATCCGATCACGAATTCCAATTCAACATGGGAAACGGCCACCGATACGGCTGTTGCGTCACCCGATCAGACCGACAGCGGCATCGTCGATGTGCATAGCGCGTCGACGGCCATTTCATCCGACGGTACACCGTACAACACGTGGTGAGGCGGACATCGCCTAAGGGACCAATCCCAAAGCGCGCAACGTGTCTTCGTCGTCCCTCCAGTTCTTCCTCACCTTGACATGCAGTTCGAGGAAGATCTTCCGCTCGAAGAACGCTTCCAAGTCTTTTCGTGCTTCGGTTCCAATGTCTTTCAATTTCTGTCCCCCCTTGCCAATCACGATCGCCTTCTGCGATTCCCGTTCAACAAAGATTGTTGCGAAGATGCGATGAATCTTCTCACCCTCTTCGAATCTGTCGATCACCACAGCGGTCGAGTACGGCATTTCCTCCTGAGTGAACATGATCAGCTTTTCGCGGATCATTTCGGCAGCAATGGCTCTTTCCGGCTGGTCCGTCATCTGATCCGGGGGATAGAACATCGGACCTACAGACAAATACTTGAAGATCTCATTGATGACTTCTTCAACGTTCTCGCCCGTGAGAGCCGAAATTGGAATGGTCTGTTCAAAATTTCCCAAGCGGGAATACCGATCGATTATCGGTAACAGCTGGTTCTTCTGGATTCGATCGATCTTGTTCAACAACAGGATTTTTTTCGTCGATATGGGCTTCAGAAGGTCGAGGGTGAACTCATCACCGCGGCCGAATGACGTGGAAGCATCAACGATGAGGAGGATCAGGTCCACATCCGCCATAGCGCCTCGGACGGAACTCATCATCCGCTCATTCATGCGATGAATCGGCTTGTGGATACCCGGGGTATCCAGGAAAGTGATTTGCCCTTCAGGACGCGTGAGGATGCCCCGCAGCACGCGACGCGTGGTCTGCGGCTTGTCTGTGACTATGGAAATTTTTTCGCCGACAAGGCGGTTCAACAGCGTTGATTTTCCGGAGTTCGGTCGACCGATGATCGAAACGAAACCCGATTTAGTCATGTGCTTTCGGTACGAGAGTCTTCAGCCTCAACCGTTGCACACGCCGACGATCAGCGGCGAGTACCTCGATTTCAACTCCACCGTGCTCGATCTTCTCTCCGGGAGAAGGCAACCTTCCGAACAGCTCGACAACGGCGCCTGCCACTGTGGTGCAGTCCGTAGTGGCGACAAGCGGTGTACCCAGCTTTTCCTCCAGCACACTAAGCTCCAGGGTACCAGGTACGACAAAAACGCCTTTACTTTCCTCGATCACCTTTTCAGCATCCGCTTCGGCTTCGTCATGGATTTCGCCGACAATTTCCTCGATGAGATCTTCCATCGTGATCAGACCGGAAACGCCGCCGTACTCGTCGACAACTAAAACCATCTGGTCGCCCTTCTCTTTCATCTCTTGTAGAAGATCATCGACCGGCTTGGTTTCGGGTACAAAGTATGCGGGCTTGATCAGCGTACGAAAGTTTTCGAGTTTGTCGCCTCGTTGCCAGACCCGAAGCAAATCGCGCTCGTGGACAATGCCTTCAATGTTGTCCAGATCGTTGCGATAAACAGGAATCCGCGCGTGACGACTCGTTACAATTATCTGCAGAAGTTTTTCGATGGGCGAATTGAGGTCGACCGCAACGATTTGCGTACGGGGAGTCATGACTTCTCGAGCGAGTTTGTCGCCGAAATGCACGATCGACTGAATCATTTCGCCCTCATCGCGCTCGAGAATTCCCTCTTCCTGGCCGGCGTCGATGAATGCCTGTATTTCCTCTTCAGACGTTTCTTCGTCTTTGGCCGGCTCCACGTCCTGCTCCCATTCATGGAAGTAATTCAGTGCCGCTATCAGCAGAAGCGACACGGGACGTAACGCGCTATGTGCAATTCTTAAAATCGGGAACAGCCGCAGCAGTACGCCTTCCGGACTCCGCATCGTGACGATCCTCGGGACGAGGTGACGGAACAGCAAAATCACCAGCATCATTACACCGACAGTCCCGAAAACCGATAATGCGTATCGAAATTGCCGCCGGTCGAACAGCGTAAAGACGAAGACTCCGCCAAAAACCAAAAACAATTGAATGATGATGTGAACGGAAGTTAGGACTTCAGCCCGTTTGTCGAGCATCGCTGCGAGCGCCGGCGCAGCTTTTGCTTTCGGCCGGTCGACCAGACGACGAACCGCGACTTTACTCACGTTCGTGAACGCAAGGTCCAGGATCGACATCACCAACAGTGCCAGGATAAATAAGGTGCCTGTGACGAACTCAGTCCCGCTTAACATTGGAACCTGCGCCGCAGACGACGTTCAATGGTCCTCATTTCCCCATTGTCCGTCTCATGGTCATATCCCATCAAATGCAGCAGTCCATGCAGAATAAGCCGCCTAAGATTCGTTTCAAAACCGAGCGTTCTGGATTTGCGTGATTGATTATATGCGGTCTCCGAAGAGATAAGAATATCGCCGAGATACGCGTGATCTCCGCGAAATGACAGGACATCGGTCGGCTTGTCGAGGCCCCGGTACTGCCGGTTATAAGCCCGCATTACCTCATCGGCGATGAACACAACGGAAAACGGACGGTTCTGAAGTTGCAGCTCCGGTACAACACATGACAGAAATCGGTGCAGTTCTCTGACATCGACTGCATGCTTCCGCTGTCTGTTGACAAGGATGTACCCTCGCGCATCACTCGCGGTACTGCTAGCGGGTAACTTCGCCTGCTTGTCCAAACTGAAGTGATTGCTGCCGCGCCATGTTTTGCGCGGAATATGTCTCATAGGCTCGGACGATCCGCTGCACGAGTGGATGGCGGACGACATCGCGTTCATTGAAGTGGATGAACGAAATTCCTTCGACACCGGAAATGACGTTTCGCGCCTCGATAAGGCCGGACATCTTTCCCAACGGAAGATCGACCTGCGTTATGTCGCCCGTAATGACGGCTTTGCTGTTGTAGCCAATTCGCGTCAGGAACATTTTCATTTGTTCCGGAGTCGTATTCTGCGCTTCATCAAGAATGACGAAAGACTCGTTCAGTGTTCGCCCACGCATGAATGCAATTGGCGCGATCTCGATTACGCCTCGCTCAAGATGCCGATCGACGCGCTCAACGTCGAGCATGTCATACAAAGCGTCATACAGCGGCTTCAAATAAGGATCGATTTTCTCCTGCAAGGTTCCCGGAAGAAATCCAAGCCGCTCGCCGGCTTCGACGGCAGGACGCGTCAGAACGATGCGGTTGACCTTCTTCTCCAATAAAGATCGCACAGCCATGCTGACGGCCAGGTAAGTCTTGCCGGTACCCGCTGGGCCGATTCCGAAGACCATGTCGTACTTTTCAATGGCCTCCAGGTAAAGCTTCTGATTGAGCGTCTTTGGTGTGACGGTTCGCTTGCCTGCTTGAAGCGGCTTCGCGCTGGAAACCACGCCCCGCAAGCTTTGGGACGTATCTTCAGAGATGATGCGGATGATCGATTTCAGGTCGCCGTTGGCGAATTTAACGCCTTCCGAGCGAAGCTGCGCGTAATCCTCGACCAGGCGCTCCACCAGCAGGACGTCGTGATCATCTCCATCGATTGTGAGATTGTTCTGGCCGTCGATCTGAACCTGAACCTTGAGAAGGGATTCGAGATATTTAATGTTTCCGTCGTGTGTTCCAAAAAACTCGGCGACCCCGTCGCCGATCCGAATACTTTTCTTCATCCTCTGTTTTAACAACCTGGGGGGCATTATAGCATGTGTTATCATCGGTACTTTTTGAGGCGTGGGGGCTCCAGACCGTGGGCCCGACGCTAACACAAAGATGAGGGAGAAGAGATGGCTAACCATGCATCCGCAATCAAACGGTATCGACAAAGCCAGAAGCGCCGGCTTACCAATCAGATGAACCGGAACCGCCTCAAGAGCCAGCTGAAGAAGCTGCGGGCCGCCATCACGGCGGGAAAGGCGGAGGACGCGAAAGCACAGCTGCCGGAGACGTTCGGCGTGATTGATAAATCAGTTCGAAAGGGCGTGATCAAAAAGAACACCGCCGGCCGATACAAGTCCCGGCTCACGAAGAAAGTCAACGCGCTTCCTGCGGCGTAACTGCTGTAGGGGCGGTCATAGACAGCCCCTACAGTACACAGTTCACTTCATCATCTTCCAAAGCATCACATCGAAGTAGCCTTCGGGGTTTGGTGTCGATGATTTGAAAGCGCGGTCGGCATTCAACAACAGGCGGAAGCCGCCCGCAAGCTGCTTCCATTCAAATTTCTTGCACGCTGCCGTGAAATCCCCGGCCTTCCACACAGGCACGAGCGCAACCGCCGCAACTTCTTTCGCGCTCCTCTTTCCCACAAGAGACTTGCCAACGAAGAGCTGCCGCCACACGCGCACAATGCGCGCCAACACCATGAGCGGATCGACTCCGTCATTGAGCATGGCGCCAATCACTTGCACTGCCCTCTTGTAATCCCGCGCGAGAACTGCGTCATCAAGCTCGAACGGCCCAAACTGTTCGGAACGGAGGATGAGAACATCGACATCGCGCGCTTCTATTGCCCGCCCGGCGCCGACGTAGGTCTGCAGCTTTTGTATTTCAGTATTCAACTGGTGAAGGTCAGGGCCGATGTTGTCCACCAAATAGCGGGCCATTTCGGGCGCGAGCTTATATCGATCTATCAACCAGCGGGCTATATCAGTAGTCTTTAGCGGATCGATTTCGATGATGGGAAAAATTTTCCCCCAGCTGTCGATCGATTTGCCCGAACTTGTCCTCAGCACGATCCGCAGTGACGAATGGGCCACGCCTTGCACGGCTGTCACATCGTCCAGCCGGCTTTTAGTGATCTTTTCGGCATTCGTCACGATGAATATCCGGTTCTGTGTAAACAGTGACGGCGTCAGCGCCTCGTCCATAAGGCGCCCGCGTGGAATTTCCTCGAATTCTTTCGCCGAATACTTTTCAAAAACCCAGTTGCCGCCGAAAATCCGCTGCCATACTGGACGTGACTCTTCCAGGAGGAAATCGTCTTCACAAACGAACGCGAAAACATTCGAGGACTGCTTTGGCTGATATTGTCTGAACTCGGAAAATTTCACTTCGAATGCATTGCTGAAGCAACCAGTGATGACGCAAACCGGCGCGCGAGCCGGTCCAGCGCCGCCGTGTCTTCCGGCACGAATTCCGCGGAGCTTTGCGACAGCTCGAAGACCTCTCGAAATGTCCAGCGGTCATTTTGGAAAACGACTTTGCCCGTTTTTGTATCTGTGAGACGCACACTCATATCAACAAGCATCGTGTAGGCGGAGCCGCGGCCCTGCTGATTGAAAATGACAGGCACTGCGGCATAATTCAACACTTCTCCGGCCATCACAAGATCGCCCGTGGCTTGCGGCACGACCTTGAATCGCGTGCGGCGGATCAGTTCCTGCCGTACGGCCTCTGTCACGCGCTGCTCGATGCGATAGGTCGTCGTTTTGTTCGCGAACGTTGGCACCGCGATTGTGCGACCTTCTCCTGCACCCAGATTTTTGTTCGCAAGCCGGTATCCGCACCCGCAGAGGAATGTTAAGCCGAAATAAGTGAGAAGAACTAAGGTCCGCAAGACGGCCGTATGATAACAAAGAGTGAACGACGTATACCTTTATTCCCTTAAACTCCTCAAGAACCGTGACTACACTGTTTCCGACCTTCAGAAAAAGCTCGCGGGTAAATTCGAAAGAATTCCCAATGATGTAATTGATGAACTTACCCGCAAGAACTTCCTCAACGATCGACGTTTCGCCGAGAACTACATAGCCAGACGAAAACACCGCGGCCCAGCGGCCCTACGCGAGGAGCTGATCGCCCGCGGTGTTGCGACGGACATCATCGACGAGATCCTTTCGCGATCAGACTGGCCCTCGCTTCGCGAAGCCGTGGCAGCTAAAATGAACGATTGGAAATTGCGCGCGCCGCTGCGACCGCGCGATGCTGCTCGTCTTTTTCGGGCTTTGCTTCGTCTTGGATACG
>QHXA01000153.1:14214-15151 GCA_003222755.1 Acidobacteriota bacterium | reverse complement strand
GCGAGGTTCTCGGCATGACGTTCTACGGCCGCGGCTGGGGTCACGGTGTGGGCATGTGCCAGGTTGGCGCCTACGGCATGGCGCTGGACGGCGCGACTTACGATGAAATCCTGAAGAAATATTACAAAGGCATCGACCTGAAGAAATTTTATTAGCGTTTTTCCCTCGCAATCCTCGGCATGAGTCTGTATCCCGTCATTGCGATTGTTGGTCCAACTGCCAGCGGTAAGTCCGACTTGGGCCTATTTCTAGCTGAATCATTTTCTGGCGAAATCGTCAATTACGACTCTGTCCAGATTTTTCGCCATCTCGACATCGGCACGGCCAAGCCTTCTCTCGAAGATCGGCACCGGGTGCCTCACCATATGATCAATATTCGCGAACCCACCGAAACCTTTACGGCCGGTGACTATCAGCGTGAGGCGCGCCGCGTTCTGAATGACATTCGTGACCGAGGCAGGTTGCCGATTCTAGTTGGAGGGACCGGATTGTACTTGCGAGCACTGACGGAGGGCTTGTTCAACGGGCCTGCGCGTTCTACGTATTGGAGAAATCGATTGGAAACGATTGCTGAACGCAAAGGCCGCACGCATCTGCACCGAGTATTACGGCGGCTCGACCCTGTGGCGGCATCGCGCATCGCGGAGCGTGACAAGCCAAAAATCATTCGCGCTCTAGTAGTGTGTCTGGAAACGGGGAAACCGCTCTCGCAGCATCTAGGTGAAATGCCCCGCCAGCCGATCATGGGTTTCAACGTTCACTTTGTCGGTTTGAATCCGTCTAGAGAGGAACTCTACAGACGAATCGACGAGCGCGTCTGCCGGATGTTTCGGGCAGGTCTTGTCGAGGAAGTCCGGCGGCTGCTGGCAACTGGGATTCCGGCCACCGCCAAAGTGTTTGACGCAATAGGGTATCGACATATTATTGCCATCATGAA
>QHXA01000153.1:13646-14179 GCA_003222755.1 Acidobacteriota bacterium | reverse complement strand
TATAATCCAGCGTGATACCCGACGGTACGCCAAACGTCAAATGACTTGGTTCCGCAAACAGCGCAACGTCACCTGGTTTGATGGGCCCGGAGACAGCGAGGAGATTAAGAACAAGGTCCATCAGTTTCTGAAACCGCTCGTCAATTTTTAGGGAGTTCCTATGGAAAACAAAGCACCGTCCCAGAACATTCAGGATGTCTATCTCAACACGGTTCGCCGCGACAAGGCGCCCGTCACCGTTTTCCTGATCAGCGGTGTAAAATTGATCGGAAAGATCAAAGGTTTCGACAAATACTCGGTCATTCTTGAGGCGAACAACCAAGAGCAGCTGATTTTCAAGCACGCGATTTCGACTGTCACGACCGCGAAAATGGCTTCAGCGCCGCCGCCACCACCGCCACTGCCTCAAACGGCAGCAACTGAACGGTCGTGATGCCGCAAGCTGTAGCGGCGGTCCGCGAAGCGCGATAGCGCGCAGCCGCTACAGTAGGGACAATGGAAAACGCAATATTGGTCGGCCACCACGGTCTCGA
>QHXA01000153.1:13043-13577 GCA_003222755.1 Acidobacteriota bacterium | reverse complement strand
CATTCAGCGGCGTGAACGTCCCGACCCAGCGACATTTATCGGAAAGGGCAAAGTCGAGGAGTTGCGGGAACAAGTTCTTGTGGAGGGTGTTGATCTCGTTATCGTTGACGCCGAGCTTTCTCCGAGCCAGACGAAGAACCTCCAAGAAGCCCTCGATACGAAAGTCATTGATCGCACCGGCCTAATTCTGGATATCTTTGCCCGGCGCGCCCGCACCAAGGAAGGGCAACTACAAGTCGAACTGGCTCAGCTCGATTACCGGTTGACGAGATTGGCGGGATACCGAGACTATTTGTCGCGTCTGGGCGGCGGAATCGGTACGCGCGGTCCCGGCGAAACCAAATTGGAGATGGACCGCCGGCAGATTCGGCACCGCATTAGCACGCTGAAACGCGAGATCCAGGCGATTCGGAAGCATCGTCAGCTTCACAGGCAACGGCGACGCAGGGATCAACTGCCAATGGTATCGCTAGTCGGTTACACGAATGCCGGCAAATCGACCTTGTTTCAGGCTCTTTCCAAGGAAGACACTTT
>QHXA01000153.1:12602-13029 GCA_003222755.1 Acidobacteriota bacterium | reverse complement strand
TGTCCAGCCGCTTGTTTTCCACTCTCGATACGTTGATCCGCCGCATCCAGCTGGGGAATCACATTCCGATTCTCATCTCGGATACCGTTGGATTTATTCGAAAACTTCCGCATCAATTGGTCTCGGCATTTCGGGCCACTCTCGAAGAGGTTGTTGAAGCGGACCTGATATTGCACGTGATCGATGTGTCTGATCGAGATCGGGAGGAGAAAGAACAGGTGGTACTCGATGTCCTTCGGGAGATTGGCGCGGGCCATCATCCCACGTTGAAGGTGTACAACAAAGCCGATCTACTGCCTTCGCCCAGCGCGCCAGAGGCTCGCCGCCTTCTCGTTGGCAAAGACCGCGTTTTAGTTTCGGCTGTGACGGGAGACGGTCTAAACGAACTGGTATCCGAAATTGTCCATCACGTGAGTCCCGTGCGCGT
>QHXA01000153.1:0-12492 GCA_003222755.1 Acidobacteriota bacterium | reverse complement strand
CGGTTCATTGAGGGCAAGGACGATGGAAAGCTCGTTAAAGACCTCGACAAGCTCCTCCAGAAGCAAAAAGCGTTCGATTCTGCACTGATGATCGAGGGATATGTCGCATTGTACAGAGCCGATGACACTGCCGCTCGGACGAAGTTCACGCAAGCGCTTACCATGAATCCGAACAATCGGATTGCGATGTATTATTTGGCCGAACTGGCTTATGCCCATGGCGAATATGCCCGAGCAGCCACTCTGTACGCCCAATTGCTCTCGATTGCTCCATATCAACCAGAGATTGAAACGAAACGGCAAAAGGCTTTTCTGCTTGCCACGGAAAACCTCCTGCGTGCCGCGGCCCGGGCCGAAGCGGAGAATCGGCTAGCGGAAGCCGAAGATTACTACCGGCAGGCACTGAAAATCGCTCCGGCCGAGGCGGCACTCCATGCCCGACTGGCGGATCTTCTCACTAAAGAAAACAAAATACAGGAAGCGAATTTGGAGAGGAAGGCCGTGCAAGATCTCTTGCCGGCCCATGTAACAGCTACGGTGAAGGGGCGGTCAGCGGATGATTGAAGATCTCGGCCGGTGGGGCAGTGACATCGAGGCGTTTCATCGGATTCGAGATGCCGAAGCAGTCACACGGGAGCAGCTTGCCCTTCTGATCCTTCGATATTTTCCACAAGTAACGGAACTCCGGCCGGCCCCGCAAATCATCACGGATATTGAAAACTCCTTCGCCAGCTCGGAGATCCTAACCGTGGTCGGCCTCGGACTGGTGGATCCGCTTCCAAACCATGCTTTTGAACCATCAAGGCCGATTACCCGAGGTGAGCTCGCAAAGACGCTTGCGCGGCTGAGCCGGTTGATCGGCTTTTCCGGCAACCCGAGCCCACAGACTCCCGCGCCGGATGTGGCTCCGACAAACGCAATGTATACGGATGTTCAGCTGGTCTTGAGTTCCGGTGTGATGACGCTCGAAGATTCAGGCAGCTTCGAGCTTAGCAGGCCGGTATCAGGCCGGCAGGCCGTCCGCGCTGCAGATCGGCTGCTTCACAGTTTTCAACAGGTTCAGCGGTGACCGGAAACTGTGCAAATTGGTATAACACCTCGGTTTGCCACGGCTTATGTGGTCCATCTGGCGGTTTTCCACAGACTTATCCACATGTTCTGTGGAGTCGTCGTGCCACGATCAGAAGCGTTTCAACCAGAGCTTTGCTTCTTCGTAGTGGGCGAATCGTTTTTCTTCCGTTCTGAACTCAGACGTGTGAACGATTAGCCGCGAATCGCGTACTTCCGACTGGTGCTTCACATGTAACATTTCGTGGAACATTACATATTCGGTCACGGCAAGCGGAACATCTGCAGAGTCGAAAAAGCGGCTGATGAAGATCGTATTGCTGATCATGTCAAATCGGCCGAGCACATAGCGTGTGCTTTTCGCCGACCATGAAAGGCGAGGCTTCGGCAGCCCATTTGAGAAGTACCGCTCGTTGAGCCGGTTGAATATTTCATTCAGGTCGACATAGCGGCCTTGAGAGCCTCTGGTTCTTGTGAGTCGGCACCGATCATTCCGTACGGTTCGCGCACGTTCCTGAATTCTGTCGCTGAGAATAAACGTCCGATATGTCCTGTGATACGAGTGGTCGATTTTTTTTCGATAGAGCTTCGCCAGAAGAATCAACGCCAGGGAATGGTATATCTCCGCCGGAGCGTCCGTGAAGATATCACTGACTCGGATGATCAAACGGTTTTCATGTAGCCGGGCGGTGTGGTTTAGGCCGGCGAAAGGGAAGAACTCAATCTTGATTTCAGGAATGGGCGTTTGGGGCCGGAGTTCGCGATGCGCTCGCTTGAAGATTGATTCGAGATCTTGCATGAGCCCGCGTTTGTCTATTTTCTCTTCTTTTCCGTCTTAGGCACGATATTCAGTGCTTCCTTTGTATCAGCCGCTGTTTGCTTGGCCTTGTCGATAGCGTCCTGCAGAGCCAAGCGTTCGCTATCGTTCTTTGGCTTGAATTTTTCAACGAGAGGTAGCGTATCGCGAATGAACTTCGCTAAGTCTTCCAGAGAATCGCGGACGTCAAGCTTGCGGCTATAAGCGTCATCAATGTTCGTCGTGACTTCTTCCAAGGCTTGGGTATAGCCACGTAGAAGTTCCGCCGGCGTGAAGTTATCCAGGTAAGAGGTGTCATCAATCGGAGCTTTGTTTGAAGTGGCGCGGGTTTCGACGCCTTTCTTTTGTTCCTTTTCGCGCTTCTCTTTTTCCTTCCGCTCTTTCTCGATCTGTTGCGGACTTTTCTCCATCAGGCCGAGGAAAATGAGCCGCCGCTCGGCTAGTTTGAAATAGGTGGGAACGCGGGCACTCAATTCTTGAGCATCGCGAATGAGATCGAGTTCGTCCTCAGTGAAGTAGTCTTTTTTAGCGGCTGAAAGAACCGGGGCGGTGAGAGAAGCGGCAAGAATCAGGGTGAGGCTAACCTTTGCGAGATGGTGCATTTTGTTCTCCGAATAGCGCCTTGAGCAGATCTTCCCGGATATCGGAGGCTTCTTGCTTGGCCCTTTCCACGGGCTCCCGTTGATCGAACGTGACCGCGTGAGCAAGATCGTCCAGCATCCGAATCTGCCGCCGCAGAGCAATTTCCAGATCCTTGAACCCCTTGGGCTTCCTGTGCGCGTCGCGACCGGTTTTCATCATTGTTTGATGCGCGTCACGAATCGTGTCGACATATTCATTCAGGCGCTTGCCCAACATTTCCGGTTCGCCTGTTTTTATCGTGTCATTGGCAAGACTCAGCAGGATTTCCGAAATGGCGATATCGGTCTTCGTTCGGTCGACGGGATCCGTGAGTCGACTCAGCTTGTCTCTTTCTTTTTGGAGACGCTCGAGGCGTTTGTCGTATTGACCTTGGAGGGAAGTGGTGCGCACTGCACAGGAGCTTACAGCAACAACAAGCAGCATCAACAGAAGCGGCTCAATTCTGCGCATGGATCGCTGAGCGTGTCACCTCTTCAACCGGCGGTCAAGCGTCTTGGCCCGTTCGCGTGCTTGAAAGGACCTGGCATCGTTTGAGCCGTCGTCAAGTTTCAAAAACTCATTATAGTGTACGAGCGCTTGCCTGGCATTTCCTAATTTGTCCAAGCACGTCGCCAATATGAAATGTGCCAGCGCTTCCCCGGGCCGCAGTTCAATCATTCGCATCAGCGCCTGGGCCGCCCGCGTCCAATCTTCTTGAGCGAAAAAAATAGCGCTGATCGTCGCATACGTCTCAAAATCGTCCGGCTTGATTCGAAGGACTTGCTGTAGAGCTGCGAGCGCTTGGGGATATCGTTTGAGCTGTTCGTAACATTTTCCGAGTAGATAAAAATAATCCGGATTGAGTGGCTCTACCTTCGTGAGCTGCTCCAACACTGGAGCCGCTTTCGCGTAGTCTTTTCCTTCGTAATAGGAAGCCGCGAGCTGGTGAAGCAATCTTGTGTTTTTTGGATCGAGTTGAATGGCTTTCTCCAGATAGTCGCGCGATTTCGGCTCATTTTTTCGGACATGCTCGATTTCGCTCAAGGCCACGTAAAGCTCCGCCGAGGTGATGCCCTTATCGGCAAGCCTGAACAGATGAGGATAGGCTTTATCTGTGTCACCTCCTCGCAGATAAAACATTCCCACATTCAGTTCTGCCTGCACGTCGTCGGGACGAAGTAAAAGGGCCTCTTCGAATTGCTGCTCCGCTTCAGCTCGTTTGCCGTTTTGATCGAGCAGGAGTGCGAGATTAATGCGGACTTCGTAGATCGTGTTGTTCTGGTTCAGTAGTGTCCGATAGGCGGCAATGGCTTGGTCAATTTTGCCGGTCTTGGTATAGCAAACGGCAAGATTGAATCGTGAAGGAATGTGCATCGAGTCTTCTTTTAACACCTGTTCGTATTTCGCGGCAGCGTCGGCCCACTTTCCAGCATCAAAATCCGCGTTCGCGGACTTGTAGACATCTTGAATCGACTGTAGCAGCGCCAGAATTAATAACAGAGTCGTCACAGGATTTTTTTCAAATACTCGCCAGTGATGGACGCACTGTTTGTCGCAATCTGTTCGGGTGTTCCTATAGCGACGACGTAGCCGCCTGCATCTCCACCCTCAGGACCTAGATCAACGACCCAGTCCGCAGACTTAATCACGTCCAGATTGTGCTCGATGATCAGAACCGAACCTCCCGCCTCGATCAGACGCCTGAAAGCACCCAACAGCTTGTTGATGTCGTCAAAGTGTAAACCTGTGGTCGGTTCATCAAAAATGAATAACGTCTTCTCACTTGTTTCGCGTGTCAGATACGACGCGAGTTTGATGCGCTGGGCTTCGCCCCCGGAAAGGGTCGTCGCCGATTGGCCCAGGCGCAGGTACCCCAACCCAACGTCTTCAAGGACCTTCAGCTTCTTTGTGATCTTCGGAACATTCGCGAAGAACAGCAGCGCTTCACGAACCGTCATTTGAAGGACCTGGTATACGTTCTTGCCTTTCTACAGGACTTCCACAACACCGCTTATATACCGCGTGCCTTTGCACTCTTCACACACCAATTCCACATCCGCAAGAAACTGCATTTCTACAGTAACGGTCCCGTCTCCCTGACAGACCTCGCATCGGCCGCCGGGAATGTTGAAGGAGAAACTGCCGGAGTTGTAGCCCCGCGTTTGCGCCTCGCGTGTGGACGCGAAGACGTCGCGTATGTGATCAAATGCTTTGATGTAGGTGACCGGATTGGATCGCGGCGTTCGTCCGATGGGACTTTGGTCAACGAGAACGGTGTCCGAAATCCATTTCATTCCGGTTTCAATGATGCCTGTACCGGGTGCAGGATCTGTTCCATGGAGGGAAGCCTTCATTGCTTCGAACAAACATTCGTGCACGAGCGTGGACTTGCCCGAACCCGACACTCCCGTGACGCACGTCATCAATCCGAGCGGAACCTCCAGATCGATGTTTTTCAAATTGTGCTTAGCGGCATTCCGCAACTTGAGCATCTTTGGGCCGGGTGTCCGCCGCTTTTTAGGCACCGAGACCTTTAGTTCTCCGATTAGATATTTGCCCGTAAGGGACGCTGTGCAGTTTTTCATCCCTTCCAGCGTTCCCCCGTAAACAAGATGGCCGCCATTTTCGCCTGCTCCCGGTCCCAAATCGAGGATGTGATCGGCGGCTTTCACCATTTCTGCGTCGTGCTCCACGACAAGAACGGTATTTCCGATATCCCGCAGCCGTTTCAAAATGTCGATCAGTCGCTGACCATCGCGCGGATGCAACCCGATCGACGGCTCATCCAGCACATATAGTGCTCCGACAAGTGATGATCCGAGAGAGGTCGCAAGCTGAATCCGCTGCGCTTCGCCTCCCGATAGCGTCGATGACAATCGATCGAGAGTCAGGTATTGCAGCCCAACATCATTTAGAAACTTCAGCCGGGATTGAATCTCCAACAGTATGCGTTCGGCGATTTGCGCTTGCGCCGGACTCAGACTCAGATCCGAAAAAAACTCGTGGCTCTCCTGGATAGTCATGCGGCAGACGTCCGCGATATTTTTGTCATTGATGAATATGTCGCGCGCCTCTTGCCTTAAACGCGAGCCTTCGCATTCCGGACAGACCGTGTAGCCGCGATACCTGCTCAGAAATACCCGCACGTGCAGCTTGTATTTTTTCGTTTCCAGATAGTCAAAGAACTCGCGGACGGAGTTGACGACGAAGGTCCGTTCGTCAGCGGAGAGGTTGCGGAACGGCACGTCCAGGCGTATTCCGCGTCCCTTCGCCGTTTTTTTGAAATCGTTGAAGTAGGTACGGTAGCGCGGCTTTGTCCATGGCTCGATGGCGCCTTCATTCAGGGCCTTGTTCTTGTCGGGGATGACCAAATCGAGATCGAGATCGATCGTGTTACCGAAGCCCTGACATCGGGGGCACGCACCGAACGGACTGTTGAATGAAAACAACTTCGGCTCAGGATCTTCATAGCGGATGCCACACTTCTTGCATTCGAACGATTCACTGAATCGAAACTGTCTTTCGTGCGGCGCTGCGCCATTGCCCTGGGCGGAAGCTGGCCAATCAAGCACCTCCAGAATGACCTCACCATTGTTTTCACGGAAACAGATCTCGACGGAATCGATCAGTCGTTGGCGGATGTCCGGTGCGGCTTTCAGGCGATCAACGAGTACGTAGGCCGTCCTGGAGAAATCGACATCCAGCAAGGATTCCGGCCGCGAATAGTCGAACGTTTGCCCGTTCTGATAAATGCGGCTGAAACCTCTGCGCTTCAGGTCAGTGAGCAACGCGGCGAGTTGATCTTGCGGCTGGTGCTTCGGCAGTGGGTAAAGCACATAGAACCGCGTGTCGAGCGGCCACTGTATGACGGCGTCGGCGATTTGATCGACAGTGTCCTTCCGGACAGTCGACCCGCAATTGCGGCACACCGTTACGCCGACTCGAGCAAAGAGCAGACGCAGGTAGTCATAAATTTCAGTCGATGTTCCTACAGTCGAGCGGGGAGTTCTTGCTGTATTCCGCTGGCGGATTGCAATTGCCGGAGCAATGCCGTGAACTTCGTCGATATCCGGTTTCTCGATCCGTTCCAGGAATTGCCGCGCGTAAGCGGAAAGCGACTCAATGTATCGGCGCTGCCCTTCCGCATAAATCGTGTCAAATGCGAGTGACGATTTGCCTGAACCGCTGACTCCAGTCACGATGGTCAAAGCATTATGGGGAATTTCAAAGTCTATGTTCTTCAGGTTGTGAACCCGTACCCCTCGAACAACGATGCTGTCGGTCCCAGTGAGGTTCGCCGTCGTGGCCATAAACCAGCCATTATACAACGCGGTTGGCGTGGGGGGACCGGCCGGTAGTAAGGAGGCCGCGTAAGCGGTGTACCTAAACAATCCGGACGGTGGGCCCGACGCGAAGAGGCGTGGGGGGACCGGCCGGTAGTAAGGAGGCCGCGTAAGCGGTGTACCTAAACAATCCGGACGGTGGGCCCGACGCGAAGAGATGATGGGTCGTTATCCGATGAAGTCCTTGAGATTCGCCGGCGTTGCGTCTTGCACGGGCACAGGCGGCGGAGGTTGTACATTGGTCGGGGGTGGCGGCAAGCTTGGGTTCTCACCAGTTCGGCCCGATTCGCGTGTAGCAATCGATTGGATATAGATAACGCGCGCCCTTTGGAGCAGGTGCAGTGATAGACGCTGCGTCGCCGGGATCACGTACCGACACCAGTTGTTCGTAATCTGCGACCGCCTGATCCGGATCGAGTCCCACTGCCTGCGCAAATGAACGCACGAACCCACGATTGAAAATTCCACCTGGCAATAGATGGAATTCCTCATTTTCGATCGCGGTCAGAAAACGTGTATTAATCCGCGTCTCCTTCGCGATCTGATCGAGAGAGAGTCCTTTGGACTCACGGGCCTTTTTGAAACTTGCACCAAAATTGGTCATGTCGACCGGCAAAGGAGCTTGCTTCCTTTGACTTGCGCAGAATGATAAGAAAACGGATGTTATGCCGTCAATTGCTTTTGCGCCGGGTTTCTGTTACGTTACGCCCCGGTTGGGCGCCGTATGTCACAAGAAGCACTAGGGATGGTCGAGACGCGCGGTTTCGTGGGAGCTGTAGAGGCAGCCGATGCCATGGTTAAGACGGCGAATGTGCAGTTGGTTGGCAAAGAGTATCTCCTCAATGGTTATGTCACGGTGCTCGTCCGCGGTGATGTGGGATCGGTAAAAGCGGCCACTGAAGCCGGATCTGTCGCGGCACGGCGCGTGGGTGAACTGATCAGCGTCCATGTCATTCCGCGTCCGTTCGAAGAGACAGAAAAAATCCTCGATCATTGGTCCCTTGGAACGACTGCGCCGGGCGACAGCATTCCTGGATAATGGATAAAGATCTCGAATCCGTTCAAGAAGCTCGAACTTTGCTTCAAGCCGCGCATGAAGCATGGACGAAGTTCGAACACTTCACAGAAGATCAGGTCGAACGCATCCTCCTCGAGATGTCAAAAGTCGGAATCGCAAACGCAGAGCCGTTGGCAAAAATCGCGGTTGAAGAGACCGGCTACGGAACCGTCGAACATAAGACACTGAAGAATCTCTTCTGCGCGGATGACGTGTATCAGGCAATTCGGCCGATGAAGACGGTCGGCATCGTGAATGAAGACAGGGAAAAGAAGATTTTCGAAGTCGCCAGTCCGATCGGCGTGATTGCTGCAATCATTCCTTCGACCAATCCCACATCAACGACGATCTACAAAGCGCTCATCGCACTCAAGGGCCGCAATGCCATCGTCTTTAGCCCGCATCCTTCGGCGGTTCGGTGCATCAACGAAACAGCGCGGCTTCTCGCCGAAGCGGCAGAGCACGCCAGCGCGCCGCGTGGTGTCATTTCCTGCATGAAGGCGCCCACGATGGAAGGCACGCAGGAACTGATGAAGCACGCACGAACGTCTCTCATCCTGGCCACGGGAGGGACAGGGCTGGTGCGCGCTGCCTATAGCGCAGGAAAACCGGCATTTGGCGTCGGGCCGGGCAATGTTCCCACTTACATCGAGAAGACGGCGGATCTTGAGAAAGCCGTTCGGGACACTCTGACAGGAAAATGTTTCGATAACGGGACGCTATGTTCCTCCGAACAGTCGATCGTCTGTGATGAGGCCGTAAAGGACTCTGTTCTTGAACAGTTGCGCAAACAGGGCGCTCACATCTGTGCCCCGGCAGAAAAAATTCAACTCGAGCGAATAATCCAAACGCCGCGGCGGACGTTGAATACAGCAATTGTGGGCAAGTCGGCTGTTAAGATCGCGGAGATGGCGGGGTTCACCGTTTCCGCAGGCACGCGCGCCCTTGTTGCGCATGCCGATGGCGTTGGCCCGGAATATCCGATTTCGATGGAAAAACTCTCGCCGGTTCTCGGCTTTTACACCGTCAAGGACTGGCAGGACGGCTGCGCGAAGTGCATCGAGATTCTAAATTTCGGCGGACTCGGTCATACGCTGAGTTTGCATACTAAAGATGATGAAGTCGTGCGGCAATTTGGATTGCGCAAACCGGCGTTCCGGATCTGCGTAAATACTCCCGCAGCGCTTGGTGCGGTGGGGTATACGACGAATCTGTTTCCGTCAATGACGCTGGGCTGCGGCGCCGCCGGAGGCAACATTACCTCTGACAACATATCGCCGTTGCACCTGATCAATCTGAAACGAGTCGCTTACGGTGTCCGAGATGTCGGCGTTGCACCGTCAAAAGCCACTGCAGTTGCCGCCTCCGCAAGTGCAACCGGTGCTCGAGCCAGAATCGAGCAGGTCCTCGATCAGTGGCTGGGCGGCCGCTCGCCGCGTGTGCCCAGCAAGCCAGACACGACGGCAAGCGCGCCGCCCGTTGCCCCACCCTTATCCTCATTCAAAGAACTGGAATCACCTCGACCAGCAGTCGAGAAGGGCGATGCTAAACCCGTCGGGTTCGTCTGTGAAGACGATGTTCGCGCCGCAATTCAGGCCAACTCAAAAATCCTCGTGGGCAGAAAAACCATCGTCACGCCATCCGCGCGCGAACTCGCTGAAGACAACGATGTCTTTGTCGTAGCTGACTGATCGACGCTTTGTTCGGAAACCTGCAAATAAACGTCGTGGTTTATCTGAAAAACTTACTGAGGTGTACCACATGGTTATTCAAAGGCAGATCAGTTCTCACCTAAGACTGTAGTGTAGGGGCGGTCTATGACCGCCACCGTGTTTCAATTACGCGATCCGGAGCGGTCATAGACCGCCCCTACAGAAGGCCGGCCGCGATTCAGATAATCAGGTCGGTGGCGGTTAAGGGCGAAAGAACTAGGACGTTAGAACGTTACGCCGTAATAGACGAACAAGTAACGATTCTTTGCTGCGTTTGAATTCTCAAAACTATTGTTACCGAAGCTATACCCGGCATTGAACAAGCCGTTTCCGGGAACTGCGATCGAAACGCCTGGTGTGAAATAGCCAAAGTTGTTCTTGCCGCTGAACCAGTCGGCCACGAAGCTCACTCTGCCCTGAACCGGTTGCTCGTACCCCAGAATCGCGCCTGCACGCGGACCGCTGAAGCTGATCGGCTTGGTTGGGTCGTCCACGTTCGCACCCACAACGCCGTAGGGGCCGGCGTGGAAGCGAGGACCATGCATACCCGATTTGACCTTCTTGCTGACCTCTGTGTAGATCAAGCCAAAACTATCCTGTCCGCTGCGGTGATTTAACGGTGTGTTCCAGAGTATCCCTCCGGCGAGGGCTACGCCTGCATCGTCGTTGCTGAAATACTTCCATTTGATGTTCGGTTGGATGTAGCCAAGAGTGGCCGGGGATGAGGCCGGCAGGCCAGTTGTATGGTAGGTCGGGAAATTCACACCGGCTTCGACGTTCTTTGCCACGCCGGCGACCAGACGCGGGTTGTAGGTGTAGATTCGGGTGCTGTCAGAGCCAGGCATTTGCGGCAGAAAATCAAATTCGAAATAGCCCTTGCCCTTGTCTACTGTATCGGTCGACGGAATATTGAAGATCGTCGATTGCGCCAGTGCCGTCTGCGCGGTCACAAAGAGCAAAAGAGCAACAAACAATCCTGGGAGAACCTTGAAGCTTTTCACGGTGTTTAGCCCGCCTTTCTTTTTTGATTGCAAAAAAAAACGCCCAACAGCACCCACACGGTGTGCAATTGGACGTCGTTGTCTTCAGAATTTTTCTGCCGCACAGCATTGTGCAGCGCGAGCAATTTTTAGCAGGGTACGTTGACGGCTGTCAACCAAAAACTTCGCAGGCGCCAGATGTATCAAGAGTCATGATTCCGAACCGACGCCCTGCAACTTCGCAGAGACGCACTTGAAGAACTGATCGATGGCCATGCGGGCGGCGCCGCCAATCATCCGTTGCCCGAGGCTGGCGATTGGGCCGCCGGCGCTAATTTCGCCCGAATAGTGGAGCAGAGTACCCGTATCGGCCGCCGTAAGCTGGACGGTTCCTCCGCCATTTACGAATCCGGGTGTGCCGCTGCCATTCACGCTCATTTGATATTCGGAGGTGGGCTGCAGATCGTGCAGACGAATGGAGCCGCTGAAGACGCCGCTGATCGGGCCCACACCAAAACGCATCTGCAAATCGTAGGCGCCTTCGCCGGTCTGCTCGAGTTTCTCGCAGCCGGGAAGGCATTGGGCAATCCGATTCGCGTCTGTTAAAAAGCTCCAGACGGCCAAAGGCGAAGTTCCATCGAATTCGAACTGGCCCTCGATTCTCATGCTGCCTCCAAGCAATTGGAACGGCCACAAAAAGGACAAAAATCACAAAAAGCATTTCATTTTTTGTGCTTTCTTGTGCCTTTTTGTGGCCATTCTTCTATCCTGCGCGCTCGATGGCTGCTTCAACCGCGCGGCGGGCATATATACGGGCGAGATCGAGCCGATAGTCCGCCGATGCGTGGATGTCATCCAGGGCGATGATCCCGTCGCTGGCCTTGTCACATGCGGCTTTGAGGACATCAGGCGCCGGTCTTTGACCTTTCAGGGCGGCTTCCGTTTTGTTCGCCCGGAATGCATGGCTACCGACGCCCGTAATCCCGATCGCTACGCCCGAGAGCACGCCCGAATCATCGAGCTCAATTATGGCCGCCGCGCCGCAAATGGCAAAGCCTGAGGCCTTCTGGGCCATCTTGAGGTACGCACTTCCGGTCCGTCCGTCCTTCACCGGGATTTGGATCTCACGGACGATCTCGTTGTGCTCGAGCGCCGTGGTCATCATATCCACGAAGAACTTCGAAGCGGGCAATTGCCGCTCCCCCTTCGGTCCCAGTGTGACGACGGTGGCATCGAGAGCAAGAATGCTGGCGGGATAATCCGCCGCGGGATCGGCATGCGCGATGCTGCCCCCGATCGTGCCTTTGTTGCGCACCTGAACGTCGCCGATCAAAGCTGCCGCATCGGCGAGCGCGCGCAGCCTGCGCTGGACAACATCGGAAGTTTGAATAGTGTGATGCGTTGTGAGCGCGCCGATTCTAATCCTGCCACTCTCTTCCTTCACGTATGCCAATTCGGGAATCCGGCCGATGTCGATCAAGAACTCCGGCCCCGCGAGCCGCAGCTTCATCATCGGAATCAAGCTGTGGCCTCCGGCTAGAACCTTGGCGCGGCCCGCGTGTTTTTGCAGGAGGTTGACGGCGTCACCCAGAGATGTTGGAACGATATATTCGAAGTTATGCGCGATCATGATGCTTTCCTCCCTTTCAGAATTCTCCAAACCTTCTCGGAACGGACCGGCATGTCGATGTGCGTGACACCAAATGGAGCAAGCGCATCGACGATCGCGTTCACGACTGCTGGTGTTGAGCCGATCGTGCCCGCCTCACCGACACCTTTCACGCCCATTGGATTCACCGGCGAAGGCGTGACCGTGCGATCCAGTTCGAACTCTGGGAAGTCATGTGCGCGAGGCAAGGCGTAATCCATCAACGAGCCGGTCAGGAGTTGACCG
>QHXA01000152.1:10875-19983 GCA_003222755.1 Acidobacteriota bacterium | reverse complement strand
AACGCCACTTGCCTACAGGAGGGGCGGCGTAGGGAATACCCCGGAATTCGTAAACACCATTCCTAACGAGACCAGTGACAGGACCCTCAGCTGTGTTTACAACCGGTCCTGTCTTGTCGCTGGCGGTTACGCGAGCGCAGGCTGTTGCCGCAAATAACAAGCCACAGAAGATCGACGTAGTTTTGACAACGAGAGCCCTCACAGCGTTTTCCTCCTTTACGAGATCATGCGGGCCTATCTTATCAGGCTGAGGAAAAGATTCACATGTAACGATGCAGTTGTAGCCGTGGTCTATATGACCGCGCCTACTGTGTTGATTGTGGGAGAAACGCGGTCATAGACACGTGCCCGTGATAAGAATCACTATGTCTCGGAAAAGCCTTTATGTCGCATCTACGTCGTTACGCAAAAAACGGTTGCGGCTGTTTATTCGGATCACCGTGACGCCGTATGGTCCATAAACTGAAGCCATGCGGCTTCGCGATAGGTAGTAATTCAGCATTCCGCCGAGTCGTTGGCGTCTCCGCACAATTCCATTGAGGACGGCTGTCGTTTTCGGTGGAAGGATGACGACGCTGGTCATCGCTGAAACGCAATCGGCATCCGCCGATTTGCTCCCGCAAGACCCGATTCTCCCAGCTAGATCAAATAATGGACGACATGCTGATGTTGGTTCATCTAACCGGTCAGAGACACGACGAGAAATGAAAACGGGTCCAGGAGCGCACGCATTGCCGCACGTTATCGCGCGCACTGTCGGGCCTTACTCCTCAGTCTTGAATCAATTTGAGTTTTTTGCACATAACTGGTGGCATTTGACGCGGGTCAGGAATTTCCGATGGACCGCAAGTGGGCATTCGACCGTTCAGTCGAAAAAGAACGCGTGCTATGATGCTTCGCGCCAACGGATCACTGTCATGCGCGCGGCACGCTGGGGCTTCGGGCCGCCGCACCTGCGGTTACGGTCGATGATCAAAGGGGGTCGCCGATTATGGATTGGACCAGACGCACCATACTGGCAGCGGGAGCTGCGGCAGCGGCAACGGCCGCCGTGCCGCGCGTGTTTGCTCAGCAGTCGGGCAAAAGAGGGACTGGCAAGTTCTATGAAAGAGGCCCAGTTCGCATCTACTATGAGGAGGCCGGTTCCGGCTTTCCGCTGTTACTGCTTCCCGGCGGAGGATTGAACTCCACCGTTTCTTTCTTTAGCGGCAACTCGCCCTTTGATGCGATCGAGGAGTTCAAGGGAGAATATCGTTGCATCACGGCGGACCTGCGCAACGCCCCCAGCGGCCAGTCCACCGGCCCTGTCGAGGTCGACCGGCCGTGGGACTCCTATGCCGACGACCAACTCGGCCTGATGGATCATCTGGGGATCGACAAGTTCTCGGTGATGGGTTTCTGCATTGGCGGCCCCTTCATCTGGAATCTTCTGAAGCGCGCACCCACTCGCATTGCCGCAGCCGTGCTGGCGCAGCCCGTGGGCTGGCGTCCGGAGATGCGCGACCCTAAGTATCCGGGCACATTTTGGAAGACCTGGGGTCCGGCTCTAACCGCTAAGCGGCCCGAGATCACGATGCAGACGGCCGACCAATTTGTGACCAAGATGTTCGAAACCGACCCCGATTTCGTCTTCACCGTGACACGCGATTTCGTGCGTAGTTGCCAAAACCCGATCCTGGTCCTGCCGGACGAGGTCCCCGCGCACCCATACGCCGTCGCCATGGAGTGCGCGATGCTCGCGCCAAAGGCCGAGGTGAGCATCTTCCCCTGGAAAGAACCCAAGGCGCGAATTCCCTTGGCGGTGCGCCAAATTCATTCCTTCCTCAAGGCGCATCGGCCTGCTTAGGCAGCGGTGTCCAGGGCCCGCCCAGGCGCGTGCCAACCAACAACGGGTCGAACTCCAATCTCGATTCGGACGGCAAACGCGCCGTTGTATTCATGCCTGTCCGTGGCGAATTCCTGCTCATGCCGCGATTGGTGTCTGATACAGCCCGCGACAATGGCTGTGCTCCGCAAAAACCTCATCCGAGCGGATAATTGCATGACATCAGAGACTTGACGAACTTGTGCGATGCTCTTGCCATGTCGACCCTTTCTCATGTTTGCGATTTCATGCGCGATGTTTTCGGCGTCTCTCAACGCTGGATGACTTTCGTTCGCAATCATGGGTTCAGAAAGCGGAACTCCAAATCAAGAGGCATTGCATTCCAAAGAACTGTCGCCTTGTAGTGACTCCGATTCTCGGTGGCCTTCACAACGATTACCGATTACACACGATAGCGGTGTGAGACTACTTCGTTCAAAACCGGGCCGGATTTCGTTTTTGCGGTCGACAGGGAATGGACGAGCGCGAAGACGGAGCAAAGACGGCAGCCGGAATACGCGAAGTGAAGGTATTGGGGTCCGGCTTTGACCGTTTCCAAAATGCCGAAACTTTACACAGTTTGAAGGATGCGCCTCAATGATGCTGATGGCCGGCGAGCATGTCATGTGGGTCGCAAAGCAGATGGGACACACGGATTGGTCCCTGACGGCTAAACGGTATTCACGGTGGATTACTTCGGATATGCCGGACGCCGGGCAGAAAGCGGTAAGGCTTTGGTCACAACTTGGTCACAACACCGCTGTAAGTGATTCAAAGGAAAGCGGAGAGGGGGGGATTCGAACCACCGGCACCGGTTTTGCCAGTGCAACTGCTTAGCAGGCAGCCCTGTTCGGCCACTCCAGCACCTCTCCGTTACATGATGGCTGCGCGCTATCGCGCTTGCGTTCGCAGCCGCTCACGGGTCGATAGAAGCCGCGCCAGATGGAATGCGCAGCTTTTTCATTATAGGAGAATCGGAAGTCCAGAACGGAAGAAAAACTCTCTTTTCACTTAGTCGATGTATGTATGCTCGCGCGACACACCGGAGGTGCCGCTTATTCTGGTCGATCGCTGGTACAGGAATGAAGTGGCTAGCGACAGCAAGCCGAGTGCGATGAGACTGACGATGCGGTAGCCGCGATCCAGTGAGGAGGTATCGTATAGGAATACTTTACCAACGGTGATGCCGATCAAAACCAGCGCCTGCCAACGCAGAAACCGTATCTTTTTCCAGAAGCCGGCGAGCATGAGCCCTGCTCCGTAGAGCATCCATAAGGCGGAATACGCAAAGTCGCGAACGATCCTGAGGGTTCGGTATGCGCCGGGACTGACGCCCTCCAACTGCCTCCGCCAGGCATCTGTGACCTCTTGGGTCAATGCCACAAGAGCGAAGACATTGATCATCACCATGATGATCGGCAGCACACGCCGCTCATCATCTTTGCCTCCGCCGGCGGCCGGAAAATTGCGCGCCACATCTGCGAGCGCGGCGATCGCAACACCGAAAGTCATCATGCGCTCGTTGAAGAAGAGATGCGTTACATCGAAATGATCGATCGCCAACAGGCGCAGCGTTCCTAACACGAGCGCGAGCCCGCCGAGTTGTTTCAGGTAATCTGTTTGTCGCCGGCGGCTCACACGAATGAGCGCGGCGCCTTCGACAAACCAGCCGATCGTGATCCATGGCGCATGCATACCGATGGGCACAGCAGCGATCAAAAAGGCGGCTCCAATGGCCCAATGGATATCGACTGTCACTGCTGTCGCGCGATGTCGCAGTTGATGACCCATCAAAAAATACAGACACGCGAGTGCTACCGCAGCCATTGCCGCTTCAAGACTCTCAGCTTGGTGTTCGAACAATTCCCACACTTCGAAGAAATACGTTGCAGCGTTCAACAGTGCGAGGACTGAGATCCCGAATGATGTGCGCTCGCGGCCGGCTACGAAGGGCACAAGAGCAAACGCGGCAAAAAGTGCCGAGACAGATATGAGCGCAGTTGAAAACTGCTCGGTCGTGTAGAACGTGCTGTGCCATGACGAATACAGAAGCAGCGTTCCAATGTATGAACCGATCAGCACTCGGATCCACGGCCGGTAACGAATAAGGATGAGCGCGCCGATGTCCAGGATGAACAGGTATGCGAACAAGCCGACCGCATTGTTGACGCCGGTAGACAACGCTACCGGCGTCATAAAAGCCCCAACTGCCGCGAATGCCGCGATGACCTCCGCATCTTGCCACAGAGCGAGCCCCACCGTTGCGCCGGTGACGCTGATCATGGCGAGAAGCGCCATCGTGTTCGGAATCAGATGGTACAGCTGCGACGAAGCCCACAATGAGAGATACAAAACACCGATTCCGATCGCCTTCAGCGAGTATGAAAAAATCGCGTATCCGGTGTGGCGCACGTGTTCGCTCCAGAACACTATCGCGACACCCGACGCGAGTCCAATCACGACCCGGCCCGCAGGACCAATCCATTCATTCTCGAACGCATATTTCAGAAAGTAGGAAACACCGACGAGCACCGCCAGAATGCCGATGCGATTCAGCCAATGACCGCCGATACGCGACTCGAGTTCGACATCTCGGCCGGACCCGACCGTTTTGCGCGTTGCAGTGGGTGTGCGTTGCACCAACGATTGATGCCGCTCGGCCTCTGGATCGGATCGCAGCACAGGCCGGGGCTGTAAGCCAACGATTTGTTCGAGCTTGTAAACGCGCTCCGCCAGCGCAGCAATCAACCGCTGCGATTCCTCGTATTGTTCATCTGTTGCCATATCACCACAGATCGCCACGTTTTCGCTTTAGCAGCGCGATGAAAAATGGGCCGCCCAGAAGCGCCGTGATGACGCCCACCGGAATTTCGGTGGGGGCGAAGAGCGTGCGCGCCGCGGTGTCGCACAGGACGAGGAAAGCCGAGCCGATAAAAAAAGAAGCCGGAATCAGGACCCGATGATCAGGACCGGCGACGAGCCGTACGGTGTGGGGAACGATCAGGCCGACGAATCCGATGGGGCCACTGAAAGCCGTGACGGCACCGGTCAGAATGGATCCGATGAAGTAAGACAGCTTCTTCACGCGGCGAACATCGACACCGCGAGAGGCCGCCCACTCTTCACCGGCCGAAAGCGGATTAAGCTGGCCGGCTATCCACATCAATCCGGCAAGGCACCCAATCACAAACGGGGCGGCGCCGAGCACCGTCCGCATGTCGGCCGTATCGAGCGCCCCCATCGTCCAGCGCGTCATCAGGTAACCTTGGCTGAAATTCGCGGCATAGTGGATGAACATCATCACGGCAAAAAAGATAAAGTTCAGCGTAACGCCCGCGAGGATCAGCGTGAATGTCGGAACCACGCCAGCGGTACGGGCGATGAAAAACACAAGCGCTATCGTGAGAAATGCTCCGATGAATGCCGCGATAGAAACAACGGGTATTCCCCATATCACCATTTCCAGTCCCAGCCAAATGGCAATGAAGGCGCCCAAGGAACTTCCGGCGGACACTCCAAGGGTGAATGGATCAGCAAGAGAGTTGCGCAATATCGCCTGAAACAGGACACCGGCCATCGCTAGAGCGCCGCCGACAAGCGCGCCAAACAAAACACGGGGAAGCCGAGCCACGAAAAAGATTTCGCGGTCTGGGCTTACGCCTGCCAGCACATTCCGCCAGGTCACACCGGTCGAGCCAATCCAGGGCGCGAAAAGCACGACGAGCAGACAAAATGCGGCGCATGGGCCGACCACGGCCAGAAATCTCCCAGCGGAGAGGGCGCCGTCACGCCGTAGGAATGATGTAGCTGCCGCGGCCATCGGGGCGTTGGAAGACAGCGGCGGTGATTTCAAAGATGTCATAAAGGTGCTGCGGGGTAAGGACCTCGCCGGGCGGTCCATCGGCGATAAAGCTTCCGGCACGCATAGCCATCATGCGCCGTGCGTAACGCGCGGCGAGATTCACGTCGTGTGTCACGCTGATGATGGTCATTCCGCGTTCGGCATTCAGGCGCTCCACGATGTCGTAGAACTGCATCTGGTGTTTCAAATCCAGGTAGACTGTCGGCTCATCGAGCAGCAACACTTGCGGGTCTTGCGCAAGCGCGCTCGCAAGCACAACGCGCTGCCGCTCCCCTCCACTGAGATGGTTGAAAACCTTCGATGCGAGCGCAGCCGTGTCCGTTAGCGCCATGGCTTCGCCAGCCCATTCCGCGTCCCGCGGATTATCGAAAACCGCTCCGGCGCGATGAGGCAATCGGCCCATCATGACAATCTCGCCGGCCGTGAATGGAAACACCATGTGCGTTTCCTGCGGTACGAATGCGATGCGCCTAGCGAGCTCGCGTGAGTTCCACCGCGAAAGACTCTTGCCGGAAAACTCGACCGAACCACTGTAACCTCGAACAAGGCCGGCCAGGACCTTGAGCAATGTCGACTTACCGGCGCCGTTTGGGCCGACAAGCGCGACGAATTCACCGGCCGTGATCTCGGTAGAGATGTTTCGAAGCACGGGAGTCGACGTGTAACCGAAGACAAGGTTATTCAGGTGAAAGATGCAGCTCATGTATAAGCCATGGGCGCCGGCTTCAGCCGGCGTCTGGAGTTTTGATATTTCGCACCGCGGAGCGGTGCTGGGAAATTAGCCAGGGGTACGCGTTTTTTGCGTACCCCTGGAATACTTCGACAACGCTGAAGTCCGCACCCTGAAAGGGTGTCGCGGACTCCTCGCACCCTGCCGGGGTGCGATTCTTCGGGCGTCCAATACCAGGGGTACGCAAAAAACGCGTACCCCTGGCTAATCTCCTCGCACCGCTCCGCGGTGCTACGCGAGCTAAAGCGGCGCCTGCGGTGAATACAACGTTTTACCCCAATCTGAACACCAAGATCGAATAGAATCCGCCATATGCGACGAAGCCGCGATTCATGGGTATTCGCGCTGACCCTCATGACAGCGGCTGCGGTACTCATCTCCATCGCAGGCGCGGAGACGCTGCTCGCGATGGCATGCGTGGCGTGGATCGCGCATCGGCCTCGGACGGTGGTCTGGCCAAGCTATCTGGTCCCGCTATGCGCTTTCATGCTGACGACGAGCGTTGCGCTGCTGATGTCCCCGCAACCTGAGATTGGCATGGCCGCGGTGCGCAAGTTTGTACTCCTCACGATCGCACTGTTAGCGGCCAACGTGGTAACCACCGCGTCGCGCGCGCGAATTGCAATTGGAGTACTGCTCGCAGTGGCGGCAGCGGCCTCGGCGGTTGCTCTGTTTCAATTCGGTATCGCTTACGTCCATTTCCTTTCCACGCAAAATTTGGCTGATGATCCGACGGTGCTCGCCCGTATCACAGGTTTCATGGGCCACTGGATGACGTTCGGCGGCGAACAACTCCTCGTATGGTGCGCTGCAGTGCCTGCCACCGTCATTCTAGGACGCCGATGGACCATTCCGCTTGCGATCGTCGGAGCCGCGCTGGTGTTGAGCTTTACGCGAAGCGTATGGCTGGGCGCCATCGCAGGATTCGTCGCAGCAGCGCTCTGGATGCCGCGCAAAGTGGTGATTGGCGTGGGTCTGCCGATTGCGATCGTCGGGATCGGAGCTTCAGGTCTGATCTACCATCGTGTATCGCTCAGCTTCCAACAGCACGCGTTCGCTCCGGACTCCGGCCGATTCGAACTATTCATCGGTGGAGTCCGCATGATCAAAGACCATCCGCTGTTTGGCGTCGGCCCGGAGCGAATCCATACAGAGTTCCCACGGTACTATCGCGGCAATGATCTCGCGCATGCGAACTTCTATTATGGGCATCTGGAAAACAACTTTCTGCAGCTCGCGGCCGAACGTGGATTGTTGTGTCTGGCTGCGTTTCTGTGGTTTGTTTTTGAGCTCTATGCCAGTCTGATCGCAACGCTGAAGAAGGCGACAGACGAAACGCGGTGGATCACACTCTCCGCGCTATCGGCACTGACCGGTTTTATCACAGCAGGTTTTTTCACATACAACTTCGGCGATTCCGAAGTGTTATTGCTGCTCTTGTTCATCGTGTCTCTGCCATTCGGCATAATCAGAGCCGTTCCCATGGAACATCCATGCCCAACCGATCTGGTCACGATCACGAGTTGACATCCGAAGACCTCGTTGTCATGTGCTACCGAAATGTTTAAGAAGATCCTGATCGCAAACAGAGGTGAAATCGCGGTCCGCGTGATTCGCGCGTGCCGGGAAATGGGAATCGGCTCGGTGGCCGTGTATTCGGAGGCCGATCGGAGCGCGCTTCACGTACGAATGGCAGACGAAGCGTATGCGATCGGCCCCGCTCCATCTCGCGAGAGTTACTTAGCCATCGAGAGGATCATCGACGCGGCGAAGCGCAGCCGCGCTGATGCGATTCATCCGGGTTACGGATTTCTTGCGGAGAACGCCTCGTTCGCGAAAGGGTGCGAGGACGCAGCCATCACATTCATCGGACCATCACCGGCCTCCATTGCTTTAATGGGCTCGAAAATTGAGGCGCGCCGCGCTGCCGCTAGACACGCAGTTGAATGTGTCCCAGGCACAGTCGACCCGATCACCTCCGACCATCAAGCGCGAACGATCGCCGCGCAGGTCGGATATCCGATCATGCTGAAAGCTTCCGGCGGCGGTGGTGGTAAAGGCTTGCGTTTTGTAGCTTCGGAACAGGTTCTAGAGAGTGCGCTCCGGAATACGCGTTCGGAAGCCCTTGCCGCGTTTGGTGACGACGCGATCTACATCGAGAAATTCGTCGAGAAACCGCGGCACGTGGAAATACAAGTATTGGCCGATCGGCACGGCAACTCCATCTATCTTGGCGAGCGGGAATGCACGATTCAACGCCGGCATCAGAAAGTCATCGAAGAATGTCCTTCGCCCGTAGTGGATGCAGAACTTCGCGCGCAAATGGGCCAGGCCGCTCTCAAGGTGGTTCAGGCCGCCGACTACTACAACGCCGGGACGGTGGAGTTTCTCGTGGATGAGCATCGGCATTTTTACTTCCTCGAGATGAACACTCGGCTTCAAGTCGAACATCCCGTGACGGAGATGGTTACAGGACAGGATCTGGTAAAGCTTCAAATTGCCATAGCTGCGGGAGAAGCGCTTGGGCTGCGGCAAGAAGGCATCGTGATGAGAGGCGCCGCGATTGAATGCCGGATTTATGCCGAGGATCCAGATAACAACTTTTTTCCATCACCCGGAAAGATCGTGAGGCTGCGGACACCGTCAGGGCCC
>QHXA01000152.1:0-10868 GCA_003222755.1 Acidobacteriota bacterium | reverse complement strand
ACCGTCAGGGCCCGGCGTGCGTGATGATAGCGGCGTGTATGAAGGCTGGACGGTTCCAATCGAGTACGATCCGTTACTTTCGAAACTCGTCGCGTGGGGATCGACCCGCGAGGAATCGATTGCCCGAATGCAGCGTGCCTTACGCGAGTATCGAATCGAAGGGATCAAATCGAATGTCGGATTCTTTGTGGAACTCCTTCGAGATCCGGATTTTCGAAGGGGCGATTTCGACACGGGCTTCATCGACCGGTTTGTCGGGGCGGGAACTCAAAGGCCGTCCTTACCGCGAGACGAGCGCGATCTGGCTGCAATTGCCGCAGCAGTATTTCATTCCCGACGTTCTGCCGGCCCTGCCGAAGTACCAAAGCAAACTGAAAGCCCCTGGAAACTCGATGCGCGCCGGCGCGGCCTCAGATCTCCATGAAGTACACCGCGACCATTGATGGCGAAAGCATCGAAGTCGAACTGATTCGCATCGATGCCACGAGTGTCGAAGCCGTGGTTAGTGGAGAAAAATATTTCCTCGAAATTGAGGCTGTCGAACCCGGCGTCTACTGGATGCAGTGGAATCATTGCTCGATCGAGGTTTCAGTCACACCGCATGGCGAGGCATACGTAGTTTCCGTCGGAAGCCAACGCGCAGAAGTGGAAATCATCGATGCGCGCACGGCACTGCGCAAGGCGGCACAGCACGCGCATTCGGGAACTGTTGAGCTTCGCGCGCCAATGCCGGGCAAAGTCGTGAAGGTACTCGTCAGCGAGGGAGCGGCCGTGGAAATGAATCAAGGTCTTCTCGTGATCGAAGCGATGAAAATGCAGAACGAGCTCAAAGCGCCGAAAAAAGGAATTGTGCGGAAGCTGGGCGTGATGGAAGCCGCGGCGGTAAATGCCGGGGACTTGCTTGCGATAGTGGAGTAACGCGTATCGCACACGGCGGAGGCCGGCTAATTTCCTGACACGCCTCCGGCGTGCGCAAAATGGCGAGGTTACTGCGCTTTTCCTGCCGTCTCGAGGATCCGTTGGGCCAGATAATTCACGACGGTGGCTTTGTTCCTAGCCGCTTCGGAGAAAGCGTTTTTCAACGTCTGGTCTTTCCGGTTGAAAATGGTCTGCCGCGCGTCGGACTGGACACGGGGGTCACTCAGATCCTTCTGTCCGCCGGCTTCCTTCTCAGTCAGCTTCAGAATATGGAAACCGAACCGCGTCTCAATTACCTGAGGATAGGTTTCGCCGACGCGCATCTTCTGCACGGCCTGAGCCAGTCTCGGATCAATATTCTCGATCGCCTGAAGCGGTTGGAAATTGAGATCGCCTCCAGCGGGCCCGGAACTCGGATCTTCCGACGATTCTTTCGCCACGACTCCGAAATCTCGCCCGCTCTGCACTTCTTTCAAAAGCCGCGCGGCCTTTTGTCTCGCCTCGTCAGGCGTTTTCGCATCGTCATTCTTTCCATTGTGAAGATCGGGGTCCGCTACTGGAGTCACTAAGATGTGCGCGATGTGATAGCTCTCGGGCAAATTATATTTGTCTCTATTTTTTTCGTAGAACTGTTTGATTTCTGCATCCGTTACGGAGATCTTCGATGTGATTTCTTTATTAACGAGCTTATCGATGGTGATGCTCTTGCGCAGTTCGTTGCGAATATCGTCGACCGTCATCTTCTGTTGCTTGAGAAGGTCTTGCATCTTCTCTTCGCTATATTGGCTCTTGAATTCATTGAACTTGACGTCAACTTCGGCGTCGCTCGCGCTTAGATTCGCGGCAGCCGCTTGCTCGAGCAGGATTTGATCGTTGATGATCCGATTCAGGACCTGAAGCTTCAGGTCCTGCAATTCCTCGGGAGAAGCGGGCTGCTCGGCTCCGTTCAATTGAAGCTGTACTTGTTTATCCAGTTGCGCAGCCGTAATGTCTTTGCCGTTCACACGCGCTACGACATTGGCGGAGGCAGAGGAGTCCGACCCACACGAGGCCGCAACCAGCACGCCTGCGAGCAGGGCAGACAAAATGAGGGGTTTCATTACAGAACACTCCATAGTCATCAGAAATAACGGCCATTCTAACACAACGCCCGAGTCGGCCGGGGAGCGTGTGTTATACTCCGTGCTTTGCCATTGTTGTCTCATAAGGGAGATTGCCTTCATGGCGCGCTGCGAAATCTGTAACAAAGGCCCGATTTATGGGAATAAGGTTAGCCACGCCCACAATTTGACGAGGAGGCGGTGGAACCCCAACCTTCAGCGTGTTCGAGTGCTTGACGGAAAAACCCACAAGAGCATGCGAGTTTGCACCAGATGTATCCGCTCCGGCCGAGTGACGAAAGCCTGAATTTCTCCTAAGATTTATGTCCGCGCAGTAGGCGCGTCACAGGTTTATGAGAGTGCCGGGCCTCATTCTAGGACTGCTGTTGCCATGGTTCGCGAGTGCACAACAGCAGTACTACGGCACACCCGTTTCCAGCCTCGCGCTATCCGGAACCGAATCTCAGGCGGACTTGCAAGTATTGTCTATCCGGATCGGCGATATCCTTACACCTCAAAATGTCCGCGCCTCGATTCAGGCACTTTATGACACAGGCCATTACAGCTACGTCGACGCGGACGCGACCGCTAATGCAGACCGCACCACGGCTCTGACATTTCGCGTTCGGCCAGTTTTCTTCTTCAGCACATTCCGACTCGAGCCGGAGAATCTTCTCGCTCGCTCGCTTTCCAGTTATTTTCGGCTGCCGTTTGGTGAAAGAGTCACGACCTCTGCCGTTGAGCGAGTCGTGGAGGAAACGAGGGATCTGTTGATGTCGGAAGGGTACTTCCAGGCGAGTGTCACCGCGAGCTACGAGCCCGACGAACAGACCCATCTCATGTTTGTAACTCTAAAGGCTACACCCGGAGCCAAAGCCAAAGTCGGCAATGTCCGCATCCAGGGAGGAGAACAAACATTCTCTCAAAAGGACTTGTCAGATGCCTTCGGCGTGAAAGCAGGCGATGACTTTTCGGCAACGAAACTGGACAAAGGTGTTTCAGATCTCCGGGCAAAATTCACGGAATTGCGCTTCTTGAATACTCGAATAAATACGGAGCGCATGTACGAAGCCGCGACAAACACCGTGAATCTCAACATCAACATCCAACCAGGACAATTTGCTTTAGTACAGACCCGCGGATTCGATATCAGCAGGAAAAAACTGACGGAGCTCGTGCCGATTTATGAGGAAGCCGCAGTCGATCCGGATTTGGTGGAAGAAGGCCGCGTGCACATTACGCGCTATATGCAGCAGGAGGGCTATTTCGACGCGGTGGTGAGCGCAGAAACCATCGAAGTGGATCCCTCGCTAGGAAATGCCATTCAGGTCAACTACACCATCATGCCTGGTACGAAGCATGAATTCGCCGCCGGATCAAAACCAGGAAAGGAGAACTGCTGAGTCATGCCGTCTTCAGCGCCGATCTTCTAGAGGAAGACCGCCGCACCATCGAAGCGATGTATCGCAATGCAGGATTTGAGGGCGCAGTCGTTACGGCCACGCCGGAAGACATTGATCATGTGATTACCGTTACTATAAAGATCGACGAAGGCAAACAATTGCCCATCGACGCTATTGACGTCGCCGGAAACACCAGTTTCTCCGCGAAAGAATTGCGCGACGCGTTCCGGCTGAAGGAAGGCGACACTTACAGCCCCGGGGCTGTCGATCAAGCGCGTGCAGCCCTGACGCAATTTTATTATTCCCGGGGCTACGCAGATGCCAGGGTGGAACGCATGGTGAATCGCATCGAGGCAAACAATGGCGTGCGTGTGACGTTCCAAATAACCGAAGGCAAGCCGTACCGCATCGGATCGATTCTGGTGGCCGGCAACACGCTGACGAAAGCGAAAGTCATTCGCCGCAACAGCCGCCTGCAAGAGTACACACCCTTCGATCCGGAAGCCATACTCGAGGCGCAACAACGGCTCTATGCAACCGGACTGTTCAGCCGCGTTGAAATTGTTACGCTCGATCAAGGCATGCCGGGTGTTCGCAATGTTCTGATTCAGGTGGAAGATGCGAAACCGATCTTGCTCACTTATGGCGTCGGATATCAGGAGTTCGAGCATGCCCGCGGGACATTCGAGATTTCACACAACAATTTGTTTGGTCTGCATCGCTCCATCAGCTTTCGCGCGCGCGGTAGCAGCCGCGAACGGCTCGGCCAATCGACGTACCACGAACCACGGCTGCTCAATCACGAACTGGATGGTTTCGCCTCGTCATTCATTGAACACACGGAGCGGCCGTTCTTCAGCGCGAACCGGATCGACTTTTCACTGCAAGTGCTGAAGCGGTTCTCGTTGCAGAACAATTTCCTCATTACTTCCAGTTATCAGACAGTGAATATTGGCGACATACGGGTCAACCCACATGCACAGAATGATCCGTCACAGCTGGGCCCCTGTCAGGTTTGCCAGATTGGACGCATCGGTACTTCCGTAATTACCGATCGCCGCAACGATCCGGTGAACCCAACATCGGGGTCCTTCGGTACTACAACGTTCCAGGTCGCCAGCACTGCATTCGGTTCGGAGCTGAATTTCACTTCGCTGTTCAACCAATCCAGCTTCTATTTCCCCTTGCGTAGCGGGGTTCTGGCAACGTCACTCCGTTTAGGATGGAATCATCCATTCGGGCGGACCGCTCAGTTGGTTCCGGGACAGACACAGGAATTACCTGCAACAGAGCGGTACTTTGCGGGCGGCTCGACCACGCTGCGCGGTTTCAGTCTGGACGAGGCGCGGCCACGTTCGGCATTGAACCTGGAAGGCGGCAACGTCATGACCATCGGGAACGTCGAATACCGCATACCGCTCGCATTGCGGTTGCTTCCTATCAGCGGGTTAGGTGGTGCATTGTTCTACGACACGGGAAATGTCTTTCGCCGTCTTGGAGATGTTCACCTGAGCGAATTCACGCACACGGCGGGCTTCGGCTTTCGTTACCAGACGCCGGTGGGGCCTGCGCGTCTGGATTTCGGAATCAACTTGCGGCCGGCAACCAGACCGGATGGAACGCCGGCGCCGCGATTGAAAGTTTTCTTTACGTTGGGGAATCCGTTTTGAGGTATAGACAGCATAATCCCCTCGCCGTGAGAACGGGATGCCGCGACATCAAGACAATGCTGCGCAGCCACCGTATTTGGAGCGGCCGGGGTGGTCGATTACGAGAGATTTGGTGCGAGCGACCACCCCGGCTGCGCCGCTTCGGTGGCTTCGCCCCTTTTTCTTACTGGCGCAGCCACCCCTCCTCACGAGGAGGGGATTACGCTCGGCCGCAACCGTCTGCACAGAAGAAACGCCAGATTCCGTTTTTCCTTTGTATCTTTGTGTCGGTGTGCTTGACAGTGCTCGCCCATGCCGAGGTGATCGACCGCATCATAGCTGTCGTTGAAGGCCACATCATCACGTTGAGCGATCTTCGACAGGAGCGCGAGATTCGCGCCACGCTGGGAGAGAAAGCGATCGACGATAATGTAACACTGGCAAGGCAACTCGTCGACGCGTACCTTATCGAACGCCAAATCGCCGACTATCCAAATATCGAGGTCATGAATACGGAGGTTGATGCGGATGTGGACAAGCTAGGTCTCAGCGCCATCGCCGCTCCAGGTGCCCCCGTCGATGCAGCGCGCCGTGTTCTGCTGGATGCTCAAGGCCGAGTTCTGGAGATCTCTGCCTCAGGCATTCGTGATGCTGTCCGCCGGCGGATTCGAATCCAGAAGTTTTTCGATGTCAAGTTCCGGCAGGCGATCCGGCCAACGGACGAAGAAATTCGCAAGTATTATGAAGAGGTCTTTCTGCCGGAAACCCGCACGCGCGGCTTGCAATCGATTCCACCTTTGACGGATGCAGAGATGGCCAATGCCATCCGCAACAACGTCATTCAAGAAAAACTGGATCACGAGGTGGATGTGTGGCTGGAAGCGATACGTAGAAGGAGCAATATTGAGCTTTTTGAGTAGACGGCGCGTGCTTGCGGCGCTTGCACTCATCACGATTGCAATCGCCGGAGCGGTCGGAGGTGTGGTTGCCTATTTCAACTCACCGGCCTTCGACGGGCGCGTGCGCCGCTATCTCGTGCAAGAAATCGAACGGAGGACGGGCGCAACAGTAACGCTGAAGAATTTCGAGTGGAGCTTCTGGCAGCGACGGATGCGGCTCGAGGACCTGATCCTTCGCGGATTGGAACCCGCAGAGGATGCTCCGCTCGCACATTTCAGCCGGATCGACATCGGTGTGAATTTTCGGATGCTGCTGGAGCACCGGATCGATCTTTACGAACTGACAATCACACAGCCGGAATTCCACATCCTGGTCACACCGGACGGAAAAACCAACATTCCGTCTCCACAGAGTCAACCCCTTCAGAAGCCGACCGGGTTTGAATTTTCCATTCAGAATTTCAACGTGCTGAACGGATCGGCTCTGCTGAACGAGCGGCGGATCGACGTGGATCTGTCGCTGACGAATCTTGCGGCAATCCTGAGGTACCACGCAGATCGCGAGGTCCTCGAGACTCATCTCCGATATGACGGTGTGCTGGACCGCTCGCCCGACGTGAGGCTTCCGATTCCTTACACATTTTATGCAGATCTGGATTACACACGAGCAACTGTCATCGCTCAGCGAATTCATGTCACATCCGGCAGAAACGAGATGAAGCTTCAGGGCAAAATAAGTCAGGTTCTTAACGCAAACATCTCGGGGAAGCTCGACTACACTGGCACCTTTCAGGCTCCCTTCCTGAACTACTTCTTCGTTGCGGAAAAGTTTGCGGGTCACGCCGCTGCCACCGGATTGTTAGAATTTTCCAACGGGAAATTCTTCACTACCGGTAATGTCACATCTGAAGCAATCGATTACGAAGGCTGGCGCGTGACGGATGTAAGCGCAGCCTACGTATATCGCTATCCCGACCGCCAACTGACATTAACGAATTTGAAGAACACGTTCACGAGTGGATCTGTATCCGGAGAGGCCATCGTTGAGAACTTGCCCGGGCCTTCGCGAGTGATTCTGAATTTGACTTACGCGAACGTCGACGCGGCGGGCCTCGCTCGTGCGTATCCGTGGGATCCCAGATATCGAATCTTCTCAACTGCGACAGGTACGCTGAGCGGATGGTTTGAAGGTAAGCTCGCGCGGTTTAAATTCTCCGGCCATGTGAATTTGAAAAGCTCCCCGCGGGTTACTGTTGCCGGCGTTGTGGCTCTTCCGCTCGATGGCTCGACCGAGTACGACGTAACCCCCGAAGTAGCGCGCGTGGCGAACGCGGACATCCGCTTTCGCTCGACCACGATCAAAGCAAGCGGTGTTGTCCACGCCACGATGTCCAACCTGACGGTTGATGTGATTTCCTCGGATTTAACAGACGTGGCATTTCTATACAACGATGCGAACGGAAGCGGGACGTTCACTGGGTCGCTTTCAGGCGCGATAGCGAAACCGCTGCTCAACGGCGAATTCACACTTCAAGATCACACCTACCGGCAATGGAAGATTCAGCGAGCGGCAGGAGGTGTCCGGCTCGACACATTGTTCGAGAATGCGGTGCTTAAAAACGTGCATGTTAAACAGGGCGAGTCGGAGATCCTGGTCAACGGCACGGCGGCGCTCTCGGGATCGCCTGTCGACCTTCGAATTCAATCGAATCGTATCACTGCCCAGGATATCCGGCCTTTCCTGAATCGTGACATGCTGAGCCGGAACATCGGTGGAGTCTTCGCAGGCGACGTCCGTGTCACCGGACTTTCACCCACGATCAAGTTAGAAGGCGACGTCCGGGCCGATAACCTTTCCCTTGATAGTCGCCTTATCGGAAACGCCCGCGGTCACCTTCGTTTTGCCGATCCCGTGATAGACGTGGAGCAGCTATCGATTCGTCAAGCGGATTCCAGTCTGACAGGAACGGGTTCGTTCAATCGCCTTACGGAAGCCGTGAAGTTCACGGCTCGCGTGAATTCCGTGAACCTACAGACGTTCTATCCGCTAGGTCTGCCGGACGCAATTCAAGGCGTGATCCGCCAGGCGGATGTTCGCGGCGACGGCACGATTAAACAACCGCATCTGAATGGCAATGCCATACTGCAAAATCTTTCAGTCAACACCGAAGTCTTTTCCCAGGCCCGGGTGGATGTTGCTTCCACCGGAACGAAACTGGACGTCAAATTCGATGCCGGCCGGAATCTTAATATTCAAGCGCAAATTGACACCGCTGCTTCCGGGTACCCGTTCACCGCACGCGCCGATTTCATCCAATATCCCTTCGAACACATCGCGAACCTTTCTGACGGATCAATCATTGCGACCGGCAATGCAAATCTCTCCGGATCCCTCAGCGACGCGAGCCGGTTACGCGGCGAGGGAAGGATTGAGAGCGCCGATATTCGAGTCCGCGAGACAACCGTGCGGCCTGCACAGCCGTTCACGTTTTCTTTCAATCCTGACGAACTAACCGTCAGCAACGTGACGCTCAGCGGGCAATCGACGCAAGTCACCCTGGCCGGAACGATTGGGCTTCGAGATCCGGCGCCATTGAATCTGAGGGTCGTGGGTCAGGCCGATCTAAAACTCATCGAGGCAAGATTTCCAGAATTGATTTCGACTGGTGTCGTAAATCTCCAGGTCGATGTGCGCGGGACCACTCAGATTCCGGATCTGCGTGGCAATGCGACATTGATGAATGCTTCGCTGCGGCGGCAGGGAATCTTCACGGGTCTCACGAATGTAAACGGCACTCTGTCGTTCAATCAAAACCAGATCAGAGTAGACAAGATCGAAGGAATTGCGGGCGGCGGCACAATTCGGGCTGAAGGAACTGCGGTATTGCAGGCTGGGGCCGTCCAGGCAATGAACATCGAGATCAATGGCAACAATGTTCGTCTGCGAGGGTATCCGGAAGGTTTACGAACCGTTCTCGACGCGAGACTGAATCTTCGCGGATCGTTGGCTTCGCCGCTGCTGGAAGGACATGTCGAAATTCAAAGCCTCGCCTACCGCAGCAGCTTCGAAAATTTTCTGGCGCTACTCAGCGAAGAAAACCTCCGAACGTCATCACCATCGCCGTTGGGCAACTTGCGCCTGTCGCTGCACGTTGAGGGAGGCAGAAACATTACCATCCAGAACCAACTCGCAGACGTCGAAGCGCGCGTGGATATCGATTGGAAAGGCACCGTCGATGAACCTTCCATCACCGGCCATATTGAGGCGAGCGGCGGCACATTGCTCTTTCAAGGGAATCGGTACACCGTAACGCGCGGCAACATCGACTTTGTGGATCCGTTGCGGATCCAGCCGGTCATCGATATCGAAGCCGAGTCGCAGGTTCGCGATTATCGCGTCATCCTGTCAATCACTGGGCGAGGTGACAACCCTAAATTGTCCATGCGATCAGATCCACCGCTGCCGGAGTTGGAAATTGTCAGCCTGATCGCCGGCGGTCGCACACGCGAAGAATTGGCACGGCCGGGCAATACCGCGCCCAGCAGCGAACGACTGTTTCAAAGTGGCGCAGCATCCATCCTCTTCGATTTGCTTCAGCAACGTGTGGGTAACCGGCTGGGTTTGTTGGGCACGGGGCGCGTCCGCATTGATCCCTTTTTAGTGGGGACTGAAAACAATCCGGGCGCTCGAATCACACTGTCCGAACAGGTCACGAAAGACTTATCCGTAACCTATTCTCAAGATCTCTCCTCAAACCGGCAGCAGGTGATCCTTATCGAATATTTCGTCAGCCGGAATACGTCTATCCTCGCATCAAGAGACGAACTGGGAAACTTCGGCTGTACTCATTCACAACTCGATCAGGCCGGCTCGAAATCCGCGTGTGACGGCCTCAGTGCGGGAGGAGGGTAGTCTGGGAGAACGCGCCGATTATACGGCTGTTCTGTAGGCAAAGACCCAACAACGCGGGTAGAATTCGCGCTAATATCCGCGAAACCAAGGAGAAGCTGTGGAACGGAAAACGCTTGTGAGTGTCTGCCTCTGGGGTTCCTTGCTGTTCTTGTTGTCCGTCTCGGTGATGGTCGAGGCGCAGCGTTCAACGAGAATCACGTTGTTTGAAGGCGCCCGGCTCATTATGGGCGATGGCAACGCGCCCATCGAAAACTCTGCGTTCATCGTGGAGAATGACCGGTTCACCAGCGTCGGCAGAAACGGTGAGCTTCAGGCGCCTCGCGGTGCAGTGCGGGTTGATCTCACCGGAAAAACGGTGATGCCGGCATTGGTCGACGTCCATAGCCACTTCGGCTTTCTGAATCAGAAAAATGGAACCATGTCGAAGGAAAACTTCAACGCTCAGAATCTGCTCGAACACCTCGAGCGCTATGCCTATCACGGCTTCGCCGCCGCGATCAGTATGGGCACCGATTTCGGCGATCTGCCTTATCGATTGCGAGAAGAGGTTCACCCGGGCGCTGCACTGTTTCGAACGGTAGGCCGCGGTCTGGCCTGGCCTGGATCCGGCCCTAACGATCCGGCGCGGAATGACGTTCCGTACGTTGTCACAACGGTTGAACAGGCCCGGCAGGCCGTACGTGACCTGGCTTCCCATCGTCCAGACTTCGTCAAGATTTGGGTGGATGATCGAAACGGCACGCAAAAGAAATTGACTCCGGAGCTGTATGGAGCAGCCATCGATGAAGCCCACAAATTCAATCTGCGGGCCATTGCGCATGTTTACGCTTTGGAGGATGCCAAAGGTTTGTTGCGCGCCGGTATTGAGGGTTTCACGCATCTGGTCCGCGATAAGGAAGTCGACGAGGATTTCCTTCAGCTGCTGAGACAACACCCGGGCGTGTTCGTGACACCGAATTTGGGAATCACCAGCCGCGCCATGGAGC
>QHXA01000151.1 GCA_003222755.1 Acidobacteriota bacterium | reverse complement strand
GCGCGGGTTCCTGGACGGCTGGGATCCGGATACTGGAAAAAAATTGTGGCGCCGATACACCATCCCCGGCCCCGGCGAGCCTGGATCTGAGACCTGGCCGAAGAACAGCGATGCCTGGAGCCAGGGCGGCGGCCCAACGTGGCGCTCCGGCTCCTACGACCCGCAACTCGATCTGGTCTACTGGGGAACGGGCAATGCGGAGCCGTATGATCCCAGAACTCGCGAAGGTCTGGATAGCTTGTTCACGAACAGCGTGCTCGCGATCCGGCCGAAAACGGGTGAGGTCGTGTGTTATTTCCAATACACGCCTAACGACGTGTACGACGTGGACGCCACTGACGAGAATGTGCTCGCGGACATTCAGGTGGGCGGCCAGCTGCGGAAGGTGATGATACAGACAAATAAAAACGGCTTTATGTATGTGCTGGACCGCACCAACTGCAAACTGATCGCGGCGCATCCGTTCGTCAAGGTCAACTGGGCAACGCATATCGACATGGCCAGCGGCCGGCCCGTCTTGACGGACATATATAAACGCTTTGCTGCCGGCGAAGAGGTCGAGATCTGGCCCTCGCGCGGTACGAATGCGGTACCCATCGCGTTCAATCCGAACACGGGCCTTGTGTACGCGAGCACGTGGAACGTGCCGCGTATCCAGCAACTCGCGCCTCCGAAACCGCCCGTCATTGGCGGGACCTCAACCGGCGTTAACAGCAAATTCCCGGAAATCAAACCAGGTGATGTTTTCGGTCACCTCGCCGCGATTAATCCATTGACAGGCGAGAAGAGATGGGAAGTCCCGTTGACGGATCTGCCAAGTTCGGCCGGCATCCTGGCGACCGGCGGCGGGCTTGTGTTCACGGGCAAATTGACGGGTGAGTTTCTTGCGCTCGACGAGGGCACAGGCAAAACACTTTGGCAGTTCCAGACCGGCTCGAGCATCAACTCAACCGCGATCACGTATACGCACAAAGGCCGCCAATACGTGACCGTTGCGTCGGGACTCGGCGGCATTCTTGCCACTCGGTATGCCGCCGGTAAAATGCCTACCGGCGGCTCGATCTGGACATTCGCATTAATGCAGGAATAGCAGACGTATGGCCATCGCCTTAAAAAAGACCAATGTTGTTATCATTGGCGCCGGCGCTGTTGGAGGAGTTGCAGCACTACCGATTGCGCGAGCCGGTATCGAGGTTGTTGCGATCGAGGCAGGCCCATGGGTCAGCACGCGCGACATGGCGCCCGACGAGCTTCGATACAGCCGCGGATGGCCGCCAAAGTCGCAAAAGGTCAATGGCGAGATTCCTACGCATCGCCCCAATGCCTCGGCCCCAAACACGCCGCGAGCCGCAATCCATCCGATGATGAATGCAGTCGGCGGAACATCTATTCATTATTGGGGACAGAGCTGGCGTCTGAATCCCTGGGACTTCAAGGTTGTGAGCGAAACCGGGCGGCGTTATGGCACATCGCGTATTCCCAAAGGTTCGACGGTGGAAGACTGGCCGTTCGGTCTGGAGGAGCTCGAGCCGTATTACGACATGGTCGAGCGCGAAATCGGAGTCTCGGGCAAAGCTGGCAATATCAACGGAACCATCGATCCTCACGGTAACATCTTCGAAGGACGCCGCCGGCGCGAGTATCCGATGCCGCCGCTCCGCGGAAGCGGATTCACAGAGAAGATGTCGGCGGCCGCCCGAATGCTCAACTGGCATCCATTTCCCGGACCGGCGGCGATTACCAGCCAGTCCTATCAGGGGCGGCCGGGCTGCGCCTATCACGGCTATTGCGCTCGCGGTGGTTGTCACATCAATTCGAAAAGCTCGACTGCGGTTAGCACAATCCCTAAAGCCCAAGCAACGGGCCGCTTCAAAGTCGTCGCGGAGGCTCGTGTAACGGCCATCCAAGTCGACAAGAACGGCCGGACTGGCGGTGTTAGCTATATTAAAGACGGGCAGGAGTACTTCCAGCCTGCCGACGTCGTGTTGCTTGCGACATACACGTATGAAAACGTCCGGACGCTCTTGCTTTCAAAATCGGCCGCCTATCCTAATGGTCTTTCGAACAATCATGGCCAGGTCGGCCGCCATTACTTCAGTCACAACCAGACTGCGTCCGTAACGGCTTTGTTCCCGTTCAACATCAATACGTGGTACGGAACCCCATCGCAGGGAGTGGCCGTGGACAATTGGGCCGACGACAACTTCGATCATTCCGGCCTCGATTTCATCGGCGGCGGAAATCTCTGGGTGTACCACGAGCGCCGGCCAATCGCTGCCGCCAGCATGAGTACGTGGGATCGCGCACCCATATGGGGCTCGGCGTGGAAAGCTTTCATCAAGGAAAACGCCGACCGCCAGAACACCTCATATATTCAAAAGACGACCCTGCCTTACGAGGACAACTATCTGGATCTCGATCCTGTCGCGAAAGATCCGCTGGGATTTCCGGTGATTCGAATCACTGCGGAGTACAAGGAAAACGAACGCCGCCTCGCCTTGTTCATGCAGGACAAGATGGAGGAGTGGTACAAAGCCGCCGGCGCGATCGCCATTCAGAAGGCCGACATCGGATTAATGACGGTGTCCACTCACGCGTACGGCGGCACGCGCATGGGAGACAATCCGCAAACCAACGTTGTCAATCGATGGGGGTTCTCGCACGAAGTACCCAATCTGGGTATTCTCGGCGCTTCCGTTATGGGTACCAGCGGCGCGCGCAATCCCACGCTGACCGCGCAAGCGCTCGCCTGGCGAACCGCCGAACACCTGGTCAAAGATTGGAAAACGATCGCCGGCTGAGGCGGAGGCGCTGGCGGCCAGTTCCGTTATTCGAAGCGCGGCTCAAAGCTTGATTCCGTTTTGGACCGCGAATTCTCTTGCCTCATCGTAACCGGCATCGGCGTGGCGTGCGATGCCGATGCCGGGGTCATTCGTCAGCACGCGATTGAGACGTTCGGCCATTTCATTAGTACCGTCGGCAACAACGACCTGCCCGGCATGAAGGGAATAGCCAATCCCAACGCCGCCTCCGTGATGAAATGAAACCCAACTTGCGCCGGACGCAGTATTGAGCAGCGCGTTCAGTATTGGCCAGTCGGCAATCGCGTCGCTGCCGTCTTTCATGCCTTCAGTCTCGCGATAAGGCGATGCGACCGAGCCGCAGTCCAGATGATCGCGTCCGATGACGACCGGCGCCTCTATCTTTCGGCTCTTCACGAGATCGTTGATGTGCTCTCCAAAGCGAGCGCGCTCTCCATAACCTAACCAGCAGATTCGTGCCGGCAGGCCCTGAAATCGAACCTTCTCACGTGCGAGGCGAATCCATCGGCTGAGAATCTCGTTATCAGGAAAGAGTTCCAGGACCAGATCGTCCGTCACCGCAATGTCGCGCGGGTTGCCAGACAACGCAACCCAGCGGAAAGGCCCGCGTCCTTCCGCGAACATCGGACGGATATAGGCCGGAATGAAACCGGGGAAGTCATAGGCGTTCGTCACGCCGCCTTCGTAGGCCATCGTGCGAATGTTGTTGCCGTAATCGAATGTAACGGCTCCACGCTTCTGCATATCGAGCATGGCTCGGACGTGCATCGCGATAGATTCGATGGCCCGTTTGACATACGTTTGCGGATCCGATTCACGGAGCGTCGCGGCTTCGTCCAGTGAGAGTCCGCCGGGGATGTAACCATTCAGCGGATCATGAGCGCTCGTTTGATCGGTCAGCATGTCCGGGATCCAGCCGCGCCGGAGCATTTCTGGTAGGACATCGGCGCAGTTCCCAACGAGCCCGACAGAGAGTGCCCGCTTTTGATCGCGCGCAGTTGTGACGAGACTCCATGCTTCGTCCAGGGTTTTCGCCATGCAGTCGAGATAACCTGTAGCGATGCGCCGCTGAACGCGGGCTGGATCGACTTCCACCGCGAGAAACGCGGCGCCGTTCATCGTTGCGGCTAGCGGTTGCGCGCCGCCCATTCCACCGAGTCCACCCGTCAGCAGAAGTTTTCCTTCAAGCGAGCTTCTAAAATGTTTCTGCGCAGCGGCGGCAAACGTTTCGTAGGTGCCCTGGACGATGCCCTGCGTTCCAATGTAGATCCAGCTTCCGGCCGTCATCTGGCCGTACATCGTGAGCTGGAGGGCTTCAAGGCGATTGAATTCGTCCCGCGTGGCCCAATGTGGCACGAGATTCGCGTTTGCAATCAGAACACGTGGTGAATGCGGAAACGTACGAAAGATACCGACCGGCTTTCCCGATTGGATGAGCAGCGTCTCGTCATTTTCGAGATCCTTCAGCGCGCCCACGATCGCGTGGAATGCTTCCCAGCTTCGCGCTGCGCGGCCGGAACCGCCGTAAACGATCAGCTTCCGTGGATTCTCTGCAACGTCTTCGTCGAGGTTGTTCATCAACATCCGCATTGCGGCTTCTTGATGCCAGCCTTTACAGGAAATGACGCTGCCTCGCGGTGCGCGAATTGGTGTGTATTTAGACATATTTCTTACAGCGCCAGTTGAATGAACGTCTCTTCCTTCATCATCTCAATCATGCGCTCGATGTCTGCCGACAGCACGCGATCGACGGAGAGATGGGAAACGTGGCGGCGAATGTGCTCATAAGCCGCTTCCACGGTGACCCCAGCCTTCAACGGGCGCAAATAGTCGATGCCCTGTGCAGCGCACAAGAACTCGATGGCTACAATCCGTTCCAGGTTTGCCACGACCTGTTTGAGTTTGAGGGCCGCGCCCATCGCCATCGGCACGTGGTCCTCTTTGTTGCCGGAGGTGGGTATCGAATCGACGGAAGCAGGATGCGAGAGGACTTTGTTTTCGCTCGCGAGCGCGGCCGCAGCGACCTGCGCAATCATGAATCCCGAGTTCAGTCCTGGATTGTCAGCGAGGAACGCCGGCAGATCGCCGTACTCCGGATTCAGCAACCGCTCGATACGCCGCTCAGCAATGTTCGCCAATACCGAGAGCGATATTGTCAGGAAGTCCAGTGCCAAGCCTAGCGATTGTCCATGGAAGTTTCCGCCCGAAAGAACTTCGCCGGTATCCGCGAACACCAACGGGTTGTCCGTCGCGCTGTTAATTTCGATGGCGGCAACGTTGCGAACGTATTCCAGGCATTCTCGAACGGGACCATGCACCTGGGGCATACAGCGCAAACTGTACGCATCTTGAATTCGACCGCAATCAATGTGCGATTTGCGAATTTCACTCTCGCGAAGGAATCGCGAGAGTCGTTCGGCGACTTGCAATTGTCCGCGATGGGGCCGCGCTTGATGGATTCGCGCATCGAATGCAACAGGCGAGCCCTTCAGCGCTTCTAATGACATCGCACCGGCAAGGTCTGCCATGTCGAGAAGCTGCTTGGCCCGGTGCCAGGTAATAAGGCCAATCGCTAAAGTCGCTTGGGTGCCGTTCAACAAGGCGAGACCTTCGTTGGCCTGAAGATCTACTGACGGAACACCGATGGCTTCAAAGGTCTCCCGGCCTGTGATCGTTGTCGACTCGCTGAAGACTTCACCTTCGCCGATCAGAACAAGGGCCAAATGCGCCAGCGGCGCTAGGTCGCCACTCGCGCCCACGCTGCCGCGGCAGGGAATCAGGGGATACACGCGATGGTTTAGCAGGTCGCATAGGCGTTCGACAATAACAGGCCGTGCCCCCGATAGGCCTTTCGCAAGCACGTTTGCCCGCAGAAGCATCAACGCGCGAGTTTCTTGTTCGCTGAGGGGCTCGCCCACGCCTGAGGCATGACTGCGCACGAGATTGTGCTGGAGCGGCGTGATCTGATCGTGGCCAATATGAACATCGGAGAGCTTGCCGAATCCCGTGGAAACGCCGTATACGGCGCGGTCTTGGTCGACAATCGCTTCGATAACATGGCGCGACCGCGACATCTTGTTCGCAGCATCCGGGTGAAGAGCAACGCCTCGCCGATGAAACGCGACCTGATAGACGTCATCAATGGTGAGCGTCTCACCATTGATCAACAGCGGATCCATCTTTTAATGATATTCGAGAGGAGCGTTTGGCTGTGCAGCGCGGTGCGGAGCCCGTGCGCCTGAGTTCTCATACCCGAGATCGATGCCCAAGCTGGCACCACCCGCAGCGGCGGGCGCCAACTGTTCGCAGCGTTCATTGCCTTCGTTGCCGGAGTGGCCACGAATCCATTTGAACTGGACGCGGTGTTTGTCACAGAGATCCAGCATTTGAGCCCACAGATCGGGGTTCAGGACATCCTTCTGTTCACCGTTCACGTCTTTCCGCTTCCAGCCGTTTCTTCTCCATTTCAAAGCCCATGATTTGGAAATGGCGTTAACGACGTACTTCGAATCCGAATAAATCGTAACGTCGCAAGGTTCTTTCAACGCCAGCAGCCCTGCGATGCATCCGAGAATCTCCATGCGATTATTGGTTGTCAGCCGGAACCCTGCCGAAAGCTCTCGTCGCTGATCCTTGTAACAGATCTTGACGCCATATCCACCGGGACCGGGATTGCGGATGCAGGCTCCATCGGCGTAGATGACCACCTGCTTCATTGCCGCGTCTCTGCTTGTCGACGCCACAACGAATCCTGAGATCGTCACTTTAGTTTCGATTAGAACCGGCTCATCGGCCTTTTGAACGTGTTTCGGGTTGCTGTTCAGGTAATCTTCGGCGTTCTTGCGCGTTACGAATACTTTGTACTCGGCCTGAGAATATCCCTCAACCTGCCGCCTGCATTCTTCCCATGTCGGATAGACGCCCGGTCGATGCCCTTTCAGGACGGCATAGAACTTCTTCTTCGACTTTCGTCCCACGATGATAGAGCTCCTGGAGCTGCATCATAGCCGCCTCGGAGTCAGATCTGGTCTCGATGGGGCTAATTCGGGGTCAGACGTCTGACCCCGAATTAGCCCCGCCACAGGCGAATGCTACTTCGTTTCTCTATAAACACATTCGCTTGCCATCAGCTGGTTCTTCGGGTCGAACGTTCCTACACAGGAGATAAAGTTGGAGTCCTTTACCTGGGCAACACTGCCAGGCTTGTTGTCGTTGCTGTGCCCGTACAAGAACTTGGTATTGGGATTGTAGACGACCATCCGCGTCACTGTACCAGTAGTCCTGACGGTGATCGTTGAGGTGTCTTTGCTGATATTCTGAACCGTGCCTTGGATATTCGCCTTTTCCGTTTTTCCCGGCGCTTTGTCGGCCTTCTCTGCCTTCTTCCCCTTTTCTGCCTTAGCTTGCGCGATGAGATTCGGCGTGGAAATCGAAATGACAAGGAGGACAACAATCGACACTGCTACCAAACCGGCCAATCGAACCTTCATGTGTAGCTCCTTAGGTTGAGTTGGGAGGACGCTCAATCCCCCGTTTGTTTGAAAGCGAGGGTATCGCGAGAATGCCCGGCAAGTAAAAATAAAAACACCGAAAAAAACGGAAGAATTCCGCGATGGGGTTTTTTAGGAGATCACATTTTTGATTTCAACAATTCCACGTACCGGCCGGGCATCGACCGTGGTCTGCCGTCCGTTCCAATCACGACGTGAACAGTGCGACCCTCCGCCAGCAGTGTTGCACCCGACTTAATTTGATACGTGAACTCGACGACACGGCTTCGAATACGCGCGATTTCTGTCTCGACCAAAATCTCGTCGTCATAACGCGCCGGCACGAGGTACCGGCAATTCGCTTCTGCAACCGTGAGGAAGGCGTGTTCCTCACGCTCGAGATCCCGATAGTTGAATCCAGACTCGCGGCAGAAATCGCTTCGGCCGACTTCCATCCAGATGAGATAGTTCGCGTAATACACCATTCCCATCTGATCGGTTTCAGCGTAACGCACGCGGAATCGGCTCTTTGAGATGTATGGCATCAGGAGACTTTCAACACTCGCGAAGGAAGATCACGCGCAAGTTCCTGCGCAATCATGTGTGAAGCGCGACGGAGTAGTTTCAGCGAGACGCCAGTTTCGATACCAAGGTTCTCCAACAAGTACACGAGGTCTTCCGTTGCGACGTTTCCTGACGCGCCCGGGGCATATGGACACCCACCGAGGCCGCCGGCAGAACTATCGAATGTGGTGATCCCCATCTGGAGCGATTGGTATGCGTTCGCGATGGCCATTCCATATGTGTCGTGAAAGTGCATCGCCAGCTTATCGGCCGGGAATTGCTGAAGTAGAAAACCGACCGTCGTCTCGACATCTCTCGGAGTTGCCGCGCCAATCGTGTCGCCGATAGAAACTTCATCCACGCCAAGATCGAACAGCGCCTGCGTCACGTCAGCAACGTTTTCTTTCGCGACGAGCCCTTCATATGGGCACACGAAGCATGTCGAAACATAACCTCGAACGGATGTGCCTTCCTTTATCGCCCGTGCGACAACCGGTTTGAAAACGTCGATGGATTCCTGAATACCCATGTTGATGTTCTTGCGATTAAACGTATCCGACGCGGCGGTAAACACGGCAATACGCCGAATCCCGCTTTGAATGGCTCGTTCCAGACCCCTCATGTTCGGCACAAGCGCGGAGTATCGGATATTCGGATTGAACTCGATCTGCTTGATGAGATCCTCGGCGTCGGCCAATTGAGGAACCCACTCTGGATGGACGAACGAAGCAACCTCGATATCCTTCAAACCCGCCGCGGCAAGCAGTCTGATGAATTCTGCTTTCTTTTTGGTGGGAACGGTTCTTGCCTCGTTCTGCAGCCCATCCCTTGGCCCCACTTCGACAATACGCACGCTCTTTGGCAGCTTCCCCATGCCGACATTCTACTGTAGCTGCGATCTCGACCCGCCGAATGCACGCCGGAGACGTACGTTCGACTCTCATAGACCGCCGCTACAGTTGCGCTCCACACGGTTGTAGCGATATATTCCGCGGTGCCATGCAGAGACGAGCCCTTCATGTAATTTGCTGCTTCGGTTGTCTGGACGTTTTGGTTTCGGCATTCGCGCAGGAAGGCCACCCGTTGACGGGTACTTGGTCCGGCGATTGGGGGCCCACGCCAACACAGCGGAACCATTTGACCTTGGTTCTGAGCTGGGACGGAAAGAATGTCACGGGTACGATGAACCCGGGCCCGGACGCCGTTCAGATCGCAAACGTGTTTCTGGATGTGACGAACTGGACCGTTCGCATCGAAACGGACGCGAAAGATCAATCGGGCAAACCCGTTCACGTCTCCGCCGAAGGAAAAATCGAGGACCTCAGTTCCGCTCACCGGAAAATCATTGGCACGTGGATGCAAGGATCGACGAAGGGTGACTTCAGGCTCACCAGAGACTAGTGTGAAGACGATGAGACATGCCATGCTCGGTGTCGCGATTGTTACCTTTCTGTCTTCTGCTGCTTCAATGTTCTCCCAGCGTCCGTTTTCCGCGACCTATGACTCGGCGAGGCAAGTGAAACTGCAGGGCGTCGTAACGAGAATCGACTGGGTCAATCCCGCCGCATTCTTTTTCATCGACGTGCGCGACGCAACCGGAACCCTCGTGAATTGGGCCGTCGAAATCGGCAACCCGCTGGAGCTCGAGCGCGACGGATGGAAGCGAAGCGCACTGCACGTGGGCGATACGGTTACGATCGAAGGCATTCCCGCCAGAAGCGAATCCAGACAAGCTTCAGCCAAATCTGTAGTGTTGACCCGAACGGGCAAACGCTTGTTTGCGCCGCCCGCAACACGACGCGCGGCCGCCTCTGCCGCGCCCGCGCCCCGCTGGCCGGATGGGCAAATCAGGCTGGGCCCGCCGCCGGGAAAGACCGGCTACTGGGGGGCGCCAACCACGAAAGTGTTGGTCGAAAACACGGCCGCGAAAATTCCAATGACCGACGATGGTCTTTTGCTGAACATCACTGACGCAGACAAGGTCGCCCCCTTCCTGCCCTGGGCCAAAGCGTTATATGAACACCGTCAGCGTACATTTCTGAAAGACGATCCCCTTTCGCGGTGTATTCCACCGGGCGGCCCGCGGCAATTTCAAATGGTGAACGGATTTCAGTTCATCGAACAAAAGGAACTCGGCCGGATCTTGGTGTTATTGGGTGGTGGCGACCGCAATTGGCGTGTGATCTACACCGATGGACGTCCGCTAGGTACGGCGGCAGAGGCCGTTCCCAGCTACTACGGTTTT
>QHXA01000150.1:15196-18736 GCA_003222755.1 Acidobacteriota bacterium | reverse complement strand
GGCGGCGTGAAGGGTGTGGCGCATCTCGGCCTATTGAATGACGTTCTAAATGCCGGCGCGGTCCAGGTGAGGTCCGCACGCGTACACGTAGGCGGCGTTGAAATGGAAATTCCGTTTGAACGCCCGGGATTTGGGATTTCGCGATGCGCGCTGGACGAAATCTTTGCGCGTGGAGCTAGAGTGCGTCAAGGCCACACGGTACGCGAGGTCAAGAGATCGAACGCCGGATTCGCAGTTGACGGAATTGATTGTTCGGTGGTGATTGACGCGTCAGGAAAACTCGGCCGCTTCACTCAGCGGCGTCGAGCGGATGAATTCGGAATTCAGTACACAAAACCACAAGCACGCGGCTCCGTACTAGATTTCTGGTTCTTTGACGAGGGATATGGAGGCGGTGTTTCCGTGGAAGCCGGGCACGCGAATTTTTGTTTCCTAATTAAAAAGGATGCATTGCCGAAGTACATTGAGCGGGCAGACTGCCTGGTGACCGGCCCGCTCGCTTACGATAAACTGCCCGGCGAGTTCATCGCGATTGGTGATGCGGCAGGTATGCTGGACCCGTTCTGTGGCGAAGGGATGCGTCATGCGATCGAGACCGGCGTGTTAGCCGCGCGAGTAGTAGCTGCTGGGATTCGACGTCGCACGACCTACGAAGACATGAAATGGCAATATCAGTCGGAATGGGAGCGGGGGTGGACGCGGAGGCGGGCACTAGGTGCGGGAATACGCAGGATGGTTAGGCGACCGTCTATTCTTGCGGCTGCCATCCGGATCGCACCTGCATCGCTAATAAACCGGTTTTTGTTTTCATGATTTGGGCTTACCTCCTTGCCGCCATTGCCATTCTCCAAGGTCTACTGACGCTGCTCGACGGCGTCCGTGCCGCCCGGCACATGCGCACATTTCGGCCTCGGCGGGTCTCGAACCAGCGAGTCGTCATCTTCTGTCCGTGCAAAGGCACAGATTCGGAATTTGAGAAGAACATCCGGTCGATACTGAACCAGGACTATCCCAATTACACGACACAGTTCATCGTCGAATCTAAAGACGACGCAGCTTATCGAACTCTTCTAGCCATTGGCGCCAACGTCCTGGTCGCCGGGCGCGCAACATCTCGCGGGCAGAAGGTTCATAATCTCGCCTGCGCCATCGAGCACGCTCCCGTGGCGGAGATTTACGTGTTCTGCGATTCCGATGCGTGGTTTCCATCGGACTGGCTTTCGCGTCTGATTGCGCCGCTCGATTCGAAGACAATCAGTACCGGCTACCGCTGGTACGTTGTCAGCCGTTTTCATTTTCCAACGCTAATGCGCTCCGCCTGGAATGCTTCCTCGGTCAGCATTCTTGGAGATCACGATCGCAACTTTGCGTGGGGCGGTTCCACAGCTATCCATCGCGAAACATTTCACCAGCTGAACATTCTCGACTCCTGGCGCGGCTCCGTCAGCGACGATTACGCGATCACACGCAGGGCCCAGCGCGCTGGAACGAAGATCGTCTTTGTTCCGGAATGTCTGGTGCCATCGTACGGCGAGTGCTCATTTCGTGAGCTTCTGGAATTCACGACGCGCCAAACCATCATCACGCGCGTCTACCACCCAGCGCTGTGGCGTATCGGCTTTGCCGGGCACATCATTTTCAATGCGGCATTCTGGAGCCTTCCATTCGCCCATCCTGCACTGTGGCTGGCGGTATACGGCATGGCCGCCGCGAAGTCCTGGATCCGTTACACCGCCGTGCGAAAGATTGTAGCTGCGCCGGCCTTGTCCAGGCACGCTTGGTTCTATATCCTTGCATCGCCGCTCGTGGCATCGCTGTATCTTTACAACTTGATCGCTTCGGCGCTGAGTACGGAGATCGTGTGGCGAGAGATCCATTACAAGCTGATATCACCCAACGAAACTCTCGTCTTTGGTGGCTCCGCCGCAAGCGAAAGTTGAACACGCTGGGCACTCAGCCTGCGGTACTCTTATAGGGTTGCGCACGCCGGAGGCGTGTCAGGAAATTAGCCGGGGGTTAAGCGAGCGGGAGCGAGCGCAACCCCCGGTTATCTGAAAACACAAAGACAGCCGCACCCTGACAAGGGTGCGAGGAATCCTCGCACCCTTGCCAGGGTGCGTATTTCGTCGACTGGTTATTCCGGGAGTACGCGCACAAAAAACGTGCGCGTACTCCCGGCTAATCCACTTGCACACCTCCGGCGTGCGCAAAATGGCGAAACTTCAGACACCTCCTCGGGTGAAAAAAGTTATGAAACACATGAGAGTGCCCGATCTGCGGGCAATGAAAGAGCGCGGCGAAAAGATCGCAGTTTGGACAGCTTACGATTTCACGATGGCTCGCATTCTGGATCGCGCGGGCATTGACGTGATTTTGGTGGGCGACTCGCTAGGAATGGTTGTCCTGGGCTACGACACGACGTTGCCTGTGACCCTGGACATGATGATCCATCACACGCGCGCCGTAAGCCGGGGAGCCAAGCGGGCCTTGATCATTGCGGATATGCCCTTCCTCACATTCCAACTGAGCGTGGAAGAAGCGATGCGCAACGCCGGCCGGCTGATTCAGCAAGGCGGCGCGGCGGCGGTAAAGATCGAAGGTGGCAGGCAAATTGTCGAGACCGCCAAACGGCTCGTGGATATCGGTATTCCGGTGATGGGGCATCTGGGACTGACGCCGCAGTCCGTTCATCAGCTCGGAGGCTTTCGTCCGCAAGGCCGCGATTCAGACGCAGCGGACCGGTTAATGCAGGATGCGGAGATTCTGGAAAAATCCGGAGTGTTCGCCATCGTGCTCGAATCGATTCCGGCCGATCTTGCGGGAAGGGTCACGGCGAGCCTGAAGATTCCAACGATCGGAATCGGCGCAGGCACGCAATGCGATGGCCAGGTCCTGGTGAGCTATGACGCGCTCGGGTTGTCCGACGCGGCTCCTCCATTCGCCAAGCAGTATGCGCAGCTCGGCGAGCAGATCCTTTCTGCCGCGCGCGCATATATAGAGGACGTACGTGCGGGCGGTCCACACCGTTAAAGAAGTTCGAGAATTCCGCCGGCGTCAGACATCAATTGGTTTGGTGCCGACCATGGGCGCGCTGCATGCCGGACACGAGAAGCTCATCCATACGGCACGAGAGGAATGCGACGTCCTCGCTGTGAGCATATTCGTAAACCCGCTGCAGTTTGGACCAAAGGAGGACTACGCGCAGTATCCGCGGTCTTTGTCTAGTGACCTCGAAATCTGTGAGCGCGATGGCGTGGATTTGGTTTTTGCTCCTTCCGTCGAAGAAATATATCCGTTGCCGCAGCTCACGTTCGTTGACGTTGAGCTCTTAACTCAGCACCTCTGCGCGAAGTTCCGGCCCGGCCACTTCCGCGGAGTGGCGACGGTTGTACTCAAGCTTCTCAATATCGTGCAGCCGCACCGCGCATATTTCGGCGAGAAGGATTTGCAACAGTTGATGATCATTCGCAGGATGGTGTCGGACCTGAATCTCGACGTCACCATCGTCGGTGTTCCCACCGTCCGAGAACCGGATGGTCT
>QHXA01000150.1:13530-15189 GCA_003222755.1 Acidobacteriota bacterium | reverse complement strand
CAACAGCGAAGAACGGAAAGCTGCGCCGGCGCTGTATCGCGCATTGCAAGAAGCCGCGGGCCGGATCGGCGCGGGTGAGCGCGACGCCTCGAAAGCGCGAGAAGCCGCGCTTGCGGTCTTGGCGGAGTTTTCGCTAATTCGCGTGGAATACTTCGAAATTGTGGATCCCAACGAACTGCAGCCGGTCGACGTCATCAACGGCCCAGTCCGCATCGCCTCCGCGGTATCGATTGGAACAACACGCCTGATAGATAATGTGAGATCCTAGTTTCCTTATGAAGCAGGACATTCATGTTGCACACAGTCCCGATTCGGACGATGCCTTCATGTTCTACGCCCTCGCGACCAAGAAAATCGACACAGGTGGGCTGAATTACATTCACACGCTCAGCGACATCGAGACGCTAAACCAGAAAGCGATGAAGGGCGAATACGAGGTATCCGCGGTCTCGTTTCACGCCTACGCCTACATGGCCGACAAGTACGCGCTCCTGTCGTGCGGCGCCAGCATGGGAAAGAATTATGGCCCAGTCGTGGTCTCCGGAAAGCCAATGCGGCCGGAAGGTCTCGTGAATGCGACAGTCGCAATTCCCGGTACGTTCACAACGGCGTTTCTCGCATTGCGGCTCTTTGAACCGGAGATCCAATACAGCGTTGTTGCCTTCGATAGGATTCTCGATGAAGTTCGGAGGGGAAAATACGATGCCGGACTGCTGATTCATGAGGGGCAACTCACGTATCGCGAACTCGGCCTATACAAAGTCCTTGATCTTGGTGAATGGTGGCTGAAACAAACCTCATTGCCGCTTCCACTCGGTGGCAATGTGATTCGGCGCGATTTGGGTAAGAACATGATGGAGCGCGTCGCGCAGGACATCAGAAAAAGCATCCAGTATGGACTCGATCACCGGGAAGAGGCGATGGCCTACGCCGTCCAATTCTCCCGTGGCTTGGACACACAGCGCGTCGATCGCTTCATTGGAATGTACGTCAATGACCTGACGCTCGATTACGGCGCGGAAGGTAAACAAGCGGTCAGGAAGTTGCTGCACGAAGCCTACAAGAAGAAGATCATTCCCGAGCGCGTCGCATTAGAATTTGTTTAATGGATGACGAGGCCCAAGAAGACTTGGCCATCCGGCTTTTCGAACAAGCCTACCGGCACCAGATGAAAAAGGAGTTGGACGAAGCCGTCGAACTCTACAAGAAATCCATCGAGACTTATTGGATGGGCCGCATCGATGACGCGATCGCCGAATGCCAAAAAGCCATCGAAGTCGATCCAATGTTTGGAAATCCTTACAATGACATCGGGTCGTATCTGATCATGAAAGGTCAAATCGACGAAGCCATTCCTTGGCTTGAGCGCGCACTTCAAGCCCCACGTTATGAAAGCTACTGTTATCCTCACATGAATCTCGGCCGCGTGTACGAGACAAAACGCGATTGGCTCCGCGCAAAAGAGGAATATCGCAAGGCGCTCGCCGAGAACAAAGATTACAAGCCGGCTGCGCAGGGTATCGCACGGATCCGTGGGTATTTGAATTGATGTAATACACCTCGGAGGGGTGCCAGGAAATTAGCCGGGGGTTAAGCGACCGGGAGCGAGCGCAACCCCCGGTTATCAAAACAAACACAGCCGCACCCGGCAGGGGTACG
>QHXA01000150.1:7920-13270 GCA_003222755.1 Acidobacteriota bacterium | reverse complement strand
TGAACAGTTCCGGCCCACTGACGTCGTCCGCTGCCGAAGACGGAGAGCGGATTATGCCTTCACGGATCTACGTCGCGCCGCCGGACCTGCATCTCTTGATAGAGGCCGGCTGGATCCGCCTGAGCCGGGGACCGCGGGAAAATCGTCATCGTCCCGCAATTGACCCACTGTTCCGCAGCGCGGCACGAGCGTATGGGCCACGCGTCGTGGGGATCGTGCTGACGGGGTTGCTCGACGATGGCGCGGTGGGTCTTCACGTCATCAAATCTGAAGGGGGCGTCGCAATTGTTCAGGACCCCAAAGAAGCGATGTTTCCGTCGATGCCATCGAGCGCGATGAAGGCCGGCGAGGTGGATTTCGTCCTACGAGTATCCGAAATACCTCAAAAGATCCTCGAACTGGCGCGCGAGCCCTGGAAACCAATTGACTTGACGCGAGCAAAAGACATCGAACGGGCCGCCGTGAGCCCGGAGGGGGAAAAGATGAGCGAGGAACTCGACGAGAGGAGGATGGGAAAGCCGTCCATGTTTACGTGTCCGGAGTGCAGTGGAACGTTGTGGGAAGTGCAGGACGGGGATTTGCTGCGGTTCCGCTGCCGCGTTGGACACGCCTTTTCACCCGAGGCGGTCCGCGACGGCTACTCGGATTCCGTTGAGGGGGCTTTGTGGACAGCAGTCCGGACTCTGGAAGAGAGCGCCGCCCTCGAACGCCGGCTTTCCAAACAAGCGGCCGCGCGAGGAGATCTTTTGAGCGCGGACCGCTTCGGTGACGTGGCCATTGGACGCGAGCAGCAAGCCGCCATGATCCGCGACATACTCATGTCGAAGAAACGTACTGAAGAAAACGCCGATGAGATCGCATAAGCGTGACATAATGGGCGGCCGTTTCGAACGTCTGGAGGACGGCAATGCCGAAGAGCAAGACACCGCGGGGAAGGAAAGCCAGCCGATCCCGGACCGCAGCGGCGCTCACTCGAAAAAGCCAAAACAAGGTCCTCGCCAGGTCCGAGTCTGATTCCGATTCACAATCGTCCTCGCTCCGGCCCGATCCTCGGCCGATTTCCATCGTCGGTGTAGGCGCATCAGCCGGCGGCCTTGAAGCATTCGAGCAGCTACTGCGAGGCTTGCCCGAAGACTCCGGTATGGGTTTTGTCCTCGTGCAACATCTGGCGCCAAAGCATGAAAGCATGCTTTCAGAATTGCTTTCCAGGGCGACCCGGATGCCTGTCATCGAGGTGACGGACGGAGTCGCGGTTCAAGCGAATTACGTGTATGTCATTCCCCCGAACGCGGACATGTCCATTACCGACGGTGTGCTGCATCTGTCGTCGATCAACGCCGATAGGGCGCGGCGCATGCCCATCGATATGTTCCTTCGCTCATTGGCTGACGATCAGCAGGCACGCGCCATCGGTGTCATTCTTTCAGGAACTGCTTCGGACGGAACATTGGGCCTGCGGGCCATCAAGGCCGTCGGCGGTATCACATTCGCTCAAGACGATGGATCGGCCAAGTTCAGCGCAATGCCGCGCAGCGCTATTGCTGCAGGCGCCGTCGACTACATCCTGCGGCCCGATTTGATTGCGCGCGAACTGAAGCGGATTGCGAAAAGTGTTCACATCTTCGCCACGGAAGAAAACCCCAATGCCCCGGACTCCGCCAGCCAAGAGGAAAACCTGAACCGGATCTACGCGCTGCTGCGAGACTTCAGCCGGATTGATTTCAACTATTACAAGCCGGGGACGATCAAACGCCGCATCACGCGGCGCATGTTCTTGCGAAAGATTGACAATCTGAAGGCATATATTCAATTTCTTCGAAAGAACCCCGAAGAGCTGGAGGCTCTTTTCAATGATCTGTTGATCAATGTCACAGGTTTCTTCCGCGATCCCGAAGCGTTTGAAGTTCTGCGGAAGCAGGCCTTTCCTTTGGTCATGAACAACAAGGGATCCGATGCTCTCATTCGCATCTGGGTACCCGGGTGTTCGACCGGAGAAGAAGCGTATTCGCTCGCCATCGCGTTCCTTGAATACTTGGGTGATCGCGCTGCGAATGTTCAAATTCAAATCTTTGCCACCGACGTCAGCGAAAACATCATCCAGAAAGCGCGCGTCGGTTTATACCCGGAAAGCATTGCCATCGATCTTTCCAACGAGAGGCTGGAGCGCTTTTTTCAGAAGACTGAGAGTGGGTATCTCATCAGTAAGACGATTCGCGATATGTGCGTATTCGCCAAGCAGGATATTGCAAAGGATCCGCCGTTTTCCAAACTGGATATGATCAGCTGCAGAAACGTGATGATCTACATGGGGCCCGTTCTGCAAAAGCGGATCATTCCACTCCTTCACTACGCCTTGAACCCGGATGGCATTTTGTTCTTAGGATCTTCTGAGACCGTAGGCGGATTTGCCGAGCTATTCAACGTCGTGGATAAGAAGTACAAGATTTATGCCAAAAAGATGGTTCCTGCGCCGCTCCATTTTGAGTTTGTTCCCCGATATGAGGCTGAAGAAGAACAACCACAGCCGAAACACGAGGCAGTTCAACGCGTGGATTTGCAGAAGTTGGCTCACCAGACTCTGCTGCATCGATATGCGCCGCCGAGCGTCGTCGTCAATGATGACCTGAACATTGTCCAATTCATCGGCCAAACTGGCCGGTTTCTCGATCCGACTCCTGGAGACGCGAGCCTGAATGTATTGAAAATGGTCAAGGCGGGTCTACAGATCGAACTGCGGGTCGCGCTGCAAAAGGCCAGGCGCGGCAGCCCGGTTCGAAAAGAAGGTGTCCTGGTCGAGCATAATGGCAGTTTGAGTGCGGCGAACTTCGAGATTCTTCCGATCAGAAACATTCCCGGAAATGATCGGTATTATCTTGTCATGTTCGAGGAAGGCACATCGGGAGTGGCCAAGGCGCCGAAACCCGCAGTGAAGACGCGACTGGATAAAAAATCCGGAAAGACGCAAAGATATCAACTTGAAATGGCGAATGCCCGCTTGACCGAAGAGCTCGAGGCCACGCGCGAGTATTTGCAATCCATTATCGAAGAGCAACGAACGACGAATGAAGAGCTGCGATCCGCCAACGAAGAGATCCAATCGGCCAATGAAGAATTGCAGAGCATTAACGAAGAGATGGAGACAGCGAAGGAGGAGTTGCAATCCACGAATGAGGAGCTGACCACCGTCAACGAAGAACTCCAAAACCGAAACGATGAACTGATACATCTCAACAATGACCTGAACAACTTGCTAAGCAGCGTCAACATCCCAATCATCATGCTCGGCAATGATCTTCGCATCCGCCGCTTTACTCCTGTCTCGGAGAAGGTGATGAACCTGATTCCCGCCGATGTGGGTAGGCCAATCACCGACATTAAATCCAATCTGAAACTGCAAGACTTGCGGGAACTGATCATTCGAGTCATCAATTCGCTGGAGACGCACGAAACTGAGGTTGAAGACGTCAACGGCAGATGGTATTCGATGAGAATTCGGCCTTACCGAACAATTGACAACAAGATCGATGGAGTTGTCATGGTTCTATTGGATCTCGATGCGAGGTTACATCCGAACTCATGAAACAGATCCGTCGTACCCACTTGCCTCCCTCACGACCATCGTCGCGCGCTCGCAATCTCGTGCACCAGATTGACGCGCTTCAAGAGGTCTATCGCAAGCAGAACGTCAAATTGGCACAGGCACAGGTAGACGCACAGGAACTTCTCTTGGAGGATCGGCGGCTTTACGATCTCGCGCCGATCGGGTTTGTGACGCTCGACAGGCAGGCGCGGATTCGCGAATTGAACGATAAGGCTGCGCGATTGCTCGCCTTCCCCGCAAGCTGGCTGATTAGCCGCCCTTTTCTGGTCTTCATTGCGAAACACGATTTCCAGCGCTTTTTAGAGTGTCTGGTGGAGTCCGCTCGTCATCCCGAACAGAAAATTGTGGAATTGGACCTGGTAGTCCGGAACCGGATTGTTCCCGTTCAAATTTCCCTCATGACCATCGTCGCAGCAACAGGTGAGGCTATCGTTCACCAAATGGCGGTCATCGATCTCACTGAAGTGAAGAAGACAGAAAGCCAACTCGAAGAGTCGCTCGCCCATTGGTATTCATTAGTGCAGAACGCGCCGGATATCATCATGACTCTGGAACGTTCCGGCAAGATCGTATTCGTGAACATGCCGGTATGGGGTCATTCGGTAAACGCGCTCATCGGGACGCATATTTTCAACTATGTTCCGGAAATGGAACGGCCCAAGCTGCGGCAGTGTCTCGATCAGGTCTTCAAGTCAGATACGCGCAACGAGTGCGAAATCATACGAAGAGAAGGTGATCGGCAATTGTGGTTCACCTTCAACTTCGGCCCTGCGAAACCAGCCGCCGGAGTCAACATTCTCACGTCGACATTAGTTATTCGTGAGATTTCCGATCAAAAACGCAGCGAACAAGCACTGCGCGCTTCGGGTGAACAGTTGCGCGACTTCGCCGCACGTGTGGATATCGTACGAGAAGAGGAGAGATCGCGGATCGCGCGCGAGCTCCATGACGAACTGGGCCAGGCGCTAACGATCCTGAAGCTGGATCTTTCATGGGTTCACGGCAAATTGGGCGGGCCTGGTGCGAGCCTGCGGAAGAAGATGAAAGACATCATCGCGCATGTGGATGACACGATCGAGCGCCTCCGAACAATATCTTCGGAGCTAAGACCTTCGATTTTGGACGATCTTGGGTTGGGTGCGGCTATTGAATGGCAGGCGTCCCAAATTCAGAAACGCACCGGAATTCGGACCCGCGTGGTATCCAACGCCGATAGTGCTAAACTCCCAAAGGAAGCCGTCACTGCTACATTTCGAGTCGTGCAAGAGGCATTGACGAACGTGATTCGCCACGCGGAAGCGACAAGCGTCCGCGTTACCCTGAAATCTGGAAATCATGCGCTGAGAATTTCTGTTGAAGACAATGGAAAGGGCATGACACAAGAACAGATGAACAATAGGAAGTCGCTCGGCATCGTCGGAATGAAGGAGCGGATTTCCAGGCTGGGTGGCCAGTTCAATATCGTTTCCGAGCCGGGCAAGGGAACCCGGCTCGACATCATTATTCCCGCGCACAATGATTAGAGTATGTGTTGTCGATGATCACGCGGTCGTTCGTGAGGGCCTGAAGCGAATTATTGCCGAGAACCCCGGAATGGCGGTGACGGCAGAAGCAGGCGACGGGTTCGAAGCCCTCAGAGTCATCCAGAGCGAACCCTGCGATGTGATGTTGCTGGATATCACAATGCCGAACAAGAGCGGCCTGGATGTCCTCAAGCAACTACATTCGGAATTGCCCCGCCTCCCGGTG